>JBKPBU010000072.1:0-2464 GCA_046727015.1 Candidatus Methylomirabilota bacterium
GAGCTGACGCAGGCGCAGCAGGCTTCGCTCGTGGCGGACCTCGACAAAGCCAGGTTCACCATGCCCGGCCTCAAAGGCTAGGAGGCTCTCGTGATCACGCTCATCGTCAACGGCAAGACTCGACAGGTCGACGTCCCGCCGGACATGCCGCTGCTGTGGGCTATCCGGGAGAACCTGGCGCTGACGGGCACGAAGTTCGGCTGCGGCATCGCCCAGTGCGGCGCGTGCACCGTGCACGTGGACGGCCAGCCCGTGCGCTCCTGCAACACACAGGTGGGCGCCGTCGTGGGAAAGAAGATCACCACCATCGAAGGCCTCTCGGCCAAGAGCGATCACCCGGTGCAGAAGGCCTGGATAGAGCTCGACGTGCCACAGTGCGGCTACTGCCAGTCGGGGCAGATCATGGCAGCGGCGGCGCTGCTGGCGAGCAAGGCCAATCCAACCGACGGCGACATCGACGCCGCGATGGCGGGCAACATCTGCCGATGCGGGACCTACCAGCGCATCCGCGCGGGAATCCATCGGGCCGCGCAGATCGAGAAGGGAGGCGCGTGATGGCAGCCTCCAGAACCGCTCAGGGGAGAATCAGCCGGCGCGCCCTCATCAAGGGAAGCTTCGCGCTGGGTACGGGCCTCGTCGTGGGCTTCCACCTGCCCCTGGCGGGCCGGAACGCGCCTCACGCGCAGGGGGGCGCTCTCACGCCCAACCAGTGGGTGTCGATAGACCGCGATGGCGTCGTGACTATCGTCAACTCCGTGGTCGAGATGGGCCAGGGCTCTCTGACGACGATGCCGGCCATCATCGCCGACGAGCTCGACACCGACCTCGGCAAGATCCGCGTCAACCAGGCCCCGGCCAATCCAAAGCTCTACGCCAACCCCGTCACGGGCGCGCAGGGCTACGGCGGCAGCCGCGGCGTGCGGGACCACATCGACATGCTCCGCAAGGCGGGCGCGGCCGCGCGCGAGATGCTGATGCAGGCCGGCGCCAACGAGTGGGGCGTGCCGCTCGCCGAAGTGGACACGGATCTCGATACGGTAGTCCACAAGCCGTCCGGGCGCCGCATGCCGTACCGCGCGCTGGTAGACAAGGCCGCGCAGCTGCCCGTGCCTCAGAATCCCCGGCTCAAGAAGCCCGACCAGTTCCGCTACATGGGCAAGCTCATGCATCGCCGCGACACGCCGCTGAAGGTCAATGGCTCGGCGGTCTTCGGCATGGACGTGGTCGTACCGGGCATGTTCATCGCCTCGGTCGAGCGCTGCCCGGTGTTCGGCGGCAAGCTCAAGACCTTCGACGCGACGGCAGCCAAACGGATCAAGGGAGTCAAGGACGTCGTCCAGGTCACGAACGGCGTGGCCGTGGTCGCGGATTCGTTCTGGACGGCGCAGCGCGGGCGGAAGGCGCTCAAGATCGTCTGGGACGAGGGTCCGGTGGCCGCCGTCACGAGCGCCAGCATCCGCCAGGGATACGTGGCGGCCTCGACGCAGGCGGGACAGGTGGCGCGCAATGACGGCGATGCCGACAAGGCGCTCGGCGCTGGCGCCAAGACGGTCGAAGGCGTATACGAGATGCCCTTCCTGGAGCACGCGTGCATGGAGCCGATGAACGCGACGGCGTTCGTCAAGCCCGGGTCTTGCGAGATCTGGGCGCCGACGCAGAGCCCGGGCGGCACGCAGATCACGGGCTCGAAAGTCAGCGGTGTGCCCGTCGAGAAGGTCATCGTCAACACGACCTACCTCGGCGGCGGCTTCGGCAGGCGCGGAGAGCAGGACTTCATTCTGGACGCGCTCGAGACCTCCAAGGCGGTGGGCGCGCCCGTGAAGGTGATGTGGACGCGCGAGGACGACATCCAGCACGGCTTCTACCGCCCGGCCACGTACAACGTGTTCAAGGCCGCGCTCGACGCGCAGGGCGCGCCCGTGGCGTGGTGGAACCGCGTCGTGGGCCCCGGCATCCTCGTTCAGAAGGGGCGCGCGCAGGCCGGCACCATTGACCCCGCGGCCATGGAAGGCGTGCGCAACATGCCGTACGACATCCCCAACGTGCACGTCGAGTGGGTGAACAAGGACTACGGCATTCCGCTCGGCTTCTGGCGCTCGGTCGGGCCCTCGCAGAACGGCTTCATCGTGGAGAGCTTCGTGGACGAGATGGCGAAGGCCGCGGGCAAGGATCCCGTCGAGTTCCGGCGGGGCCTCCTCGGCAAGTCGCCGCGCCACAAGGGGGTGCTCGAGCTGGCGGCGGCCAAGTCCAACTGGGGATCGCCGCTGCCGGCCGGCCGCGGCCGCGGCTGCGCGGTGATGTTCTCCTACGGCAGCTACGTCGCCCACGTGGCGGAGGTCTCGGTCGCGCCCAACGGCAAGCTCAAGATCCACAAGCTCGTGGGCGCCATCGATGCCGGCTTTGCGGTCAACCCGGACCAGGTCAAGGCCCAGATGGAGGGCGGCGCAATCTACGCGCTCACGGC
>JBKPBU010000073.1:0-1648 GCA_046727015.1 Candidatus Methylomirabilota bacterium
TGGTCATCCAGGGCGCCGCGTTCGTTGTCGTGCTCTTCGCGGCGCGCTGGGGTTCGCTCGTCATACCTGTCGGCGTGCCCCTGCTGGTCGTCTTCTTCGTCCTTGCCGCCCAGCTCCTGACGAATCTCGCGGCCACGCTCAGCACGGCCTTCGTCGGGCGCGAGTGGGCCCTCGCCCATGCCGCGACGCAGATGGCGGGCAAGGGGCTCCGCTTCGCCGCCACGGCGGCCGTGCTGGTCTGGACGCCGGACATTCGCTGGGTGGCGGCGGCGCTGCTGGTGGAGGGCGCCACCGAGATCGTCGTGGGCGCCTACATCCTGATCGGGCTCCGCGGCGTACGTGTTCGCCGTCCCGATCGCGACACCCTCCGCTCCTACTGGCGGTACGCGCGCCCGCTCTTCATCACGAGTCCCATCGGGATGCTCCAGGACTCACTCGATCGCGTGCTCGTCGCGCGCTGGGCGGGCCTGACCGCCGGGGGCTACTATCAGGTGGCGCGGACACTCTGGGAGGTCCTCGGCACCCTGAACGCCTACCCCTTCCAGCTGCTCTTCTCCCGGCTCTCGCGCCTCTTCGCCGCGCCCCGCGCCGAGGGAGTCGCCGAGGCGCGGCGGGTCTTCGCCGCGGCCATGGACCGCCTGCTCTTCATCGTGGTGCCCGCGGCGTTCGCGCTCTGGGCACTCCGCGAGCCGATCATCACGGTCCTCTACGGCGAAGCATTCCTTCCCGCCGCCGTTCCCCTGATGGTCTTCATCCTTGCCGCGCTGGCCCAGGCGGCCTTCAATCCCTATCAGTTCATCCTCTACGCCATCGATCAGCACGGCCGATTGGTGCCGGTCGTCCTGTTGCGCCTGGTCGTGTATCTCGCGGCCATGGCGGTCCTGGTTCCGGTGTGGGGCGGCACCGGGGCGGCGGCGGTGCGGCTGCTCATGGTGGTCTTTCCCTGCTGGGTCTTCATGCGGTGGACGCGCGAGCTGACCGGCATCGGCTTTCAGCGCGTGACCGTGGCCTATCTGGCCGGCTTCGGGATTCTTCTCGGCGTCAACGAGGCGACGCGGGCGGCGCTCCTTGCCGGCGGGGGACCCGGCCCGGCCGCGCTGGCCGGGGGAATGGCGACGGCGCTCGCGGCCTATGCGGGGCTCCTCTGGTTCGCTCACGCGGGGACGGGGAACAACCTCCGCTATACCCGTGAGCTCGTAAACCCCCGGCGGTTCTGGGCCTTTCTGAAGGCCGATTCGTAGTTTGACTTACGCCGGGGGCCTGTGTTCATATATTGAACGCGATGGCCATCGAGCGGCAGGGCGAGCGGGAGCTGGAGATTCTCACGGCCATAGAGGAAGGCAGCCCGCTGACCCAGCGCGCGCTGGCCCAGCGCCTCGGGGTTGCCCTCGGCCTGACCAACCTCTACGTCAGAAGGCTCGCCGGCAAGGGCTTCATCAAGATCCGGGACTTTCCCACCAAGCCCTACGCGGGCAAGCGCCTGCGTTACGTGCTGACCCCCAAGGGCGTCGCCGAGAAGGCCCGCCTCACCTACGAGTACATGGGCCACTCGCTCCACCTCTTCCGGCGGACCCGCGACAACCTACGCGAGGCCATGGGGCATCTGACCCAGAACGGGATGAAGCGCATCGCCCTGTGGGGCACCGGG
>JBKPBU010000074.1:0-6375 GCA_046727015.1 Candidatus Methylomirabilota bacterium
CACCGCGAGCATCTGCTGCTGGCCGCCGGAGAGGGCCCCGGCGGGAAGGTCGAGCTTCCCGGCGAGCGCAGGGAAGAGGGCAAGGGCGGTCTCGAGGTCGGCCCCGACGGCAGCGGCGTCGCGCGCGCTCCTGCGCGGAAGCGCGCCGAGCATCAGGTTGTCGCGCACGCTCTGGTCGGCGAAGACGCCGCGCCCCTCGGGCACCAGCGTGATGCCGTGCCGCGCCACCCACCACGACGGCCGGCCGCCGATGTCCCTGCCGTCCGCGAGGACACGGCCCGCGGCGGGACGGAGAACGCCCGCCATCGTCTTGAGCAGCGTTGTCTTGCCGGCGCCGTTGCCGCCGATGACGCAGACGATCTCTCCCGGCCGAACCTCCAGCGAGACCTCGTGAAGGACCGCGACGGCGCCGTAGGAGGTGCTGAGCCCGGACACCGTGAGCGCGCTCACGGGGCGGCGCCCAGGTAGGCCTCGATCACCGCCGGGTCGCGGCGGACCGCTTCGGGCGTTCCGTCGGCAATGACCCGCCCGTAGTCCAGCACGGTGATCCGGTCAGAAACCGCCATCACAAGATCCATGTGGTGCTCGACGAGGATCACGGCGGGGCCGCCATGCTCGCGGAGGCCGGTCAGCTGCTCGTCCAGTGCCACGATCTCGGTGGGCGAGAGACCCGCCGCGGGCTCGTCGAGCATCAGGAGCAGCGGATCGGTTGCCAGCGCCCGGGCGATCTCGAGCGTGCGCCTGAGGCCGGCCGCCAATGCCTCGGCGGGCTCGGCGGCCGCCTCCGCGAGTCCGAGCGCTTCGAGCAGCGCGTGGCCGCGCGCCTGGATCGCGGCTTCGCGGATGCGCGCCCGCGGCATTCCGGCAAGCGCTCCGAGGATCGAGCCGAGCCGCGGGCCCGCGACGCCGACCGCCACGTTCTCCCACGTCGAGAGGCCGCCGAACACCTGCGCCGTCTGAAACGTGCGGGCGATGCCCGCTCGCGCGAGGGCATACGGAGGCCGGCCCACCGTCGAACGGCCGTCGAGCGAGATCTCCCCGGCCGCGGGAGCATAGAAGCCGGACAGCACGTTGAGGAAAGACGTCTTGCCCGCGCCGTTCGGCCCGATGACGGCGTGGATGCTGCGACGATCCACAGTCAGGCTGACATCGGCGAGAGCCGATATGCCGCCAAACGAGAGGCTCACGCCGCTCGTGGTGAGCAGCGCGCCGCCGGTGGCGGCGGCCCCCTCACCCTGCCCTCTCCTCCGGTGGGGGAGAGGGTCCAAAATTCCCCCTCTCTCCTTTGGGGAGAGGGCAGGGTGAGGGGAGGGCCGTGGCCGCCCTCGCGACAAAGCGCCGATCACGCCTTCGGGCAGCCAGTAGATCGACACGAGCAGGAGGGTGCCGTAGAGGATGAGCCGGTAGTCGAGGAGGCTGGTCAGGAGCTCCGGCAGTATCGTGAGCGCCAGACTGCCGGCGAGCGGCCCCGCGATGCGCCCGAGCCCGCCGAAGAGCAGGGCCAGCATGAAGACTATGGAAGTCTGGAGCGTGAAGCTGTCGGGAGAAATGTAGCCATTCAAGAAGGTGAAGAGCGCGCCCGCCGCTCCCGCGAAAGCGGCCGAGACCGTGAACGCCATGATGCGCACGTAGTAGGAGGACAGGCCCAGCGACTCCGCGGCGACCTCGCTGCTCTTGACGGCGAGGAAGGCGCGTCCCCACGCCGAGCGGCGCAGGTTGGCCGTCAGCCACAGCGCCAGCGCCGCCGCCAGCATCACGGTCCAGTAGTGGCTGCGCAGCGCGGGCTTGGGGATGTTGAAGATGCCGCCGGGTCCGCCCGTCACCGAGCCCCACTCGATCAGGACGCCCTCGACGATCAGGCCGAAGGCGATGGTGACCATGGCGAGATAGGGTCCGGAGACGCGGAGCGCCGCGGCGGCGACGGCGGCGCCCACGACGGAGGTGACGGCGATGGCGAGAGCGATGGCTGCCCACTCGCCCATCCCCGCTCGGGTGACGCAGAGAGCGGCCGTGTATGCGCCGAAGGCGTAGAGGCCGGCGTGGCCGAGCGAAGTCTGGCCGGTCAAGCCCACGAGCACGTTGAGCCCGGCGGTCACGATCGTCAGGAGCCCGATCGAGATGGCGACGTAGAGGTAGTAGGTGTTGGAGGTCAGGAGCGGCACGGCGGCGGCCGCCGCCGCGAGGACGGCCCAGCCCAGCCGGTCCCTCACACGCGCCTCGACGGTTTCTCGCCGAGCAGCCCCCAGGGTCTCGCGACGAGCACGAGGATCACGAGGCCGAAGCCCACGATCTCCCGGGCGCGCGTGGAAACGTAGCCCGCGGTGAAGGACTCCACCAGGCCATAGCCCAGCCCCGCCACGACGATGCCGGGCGCGGAGGTCAGGCCCCCGATGATGGCGACGGCGAAGGCTTTGAGCCCGATGATGGTGCCCATCTGGGGCGACACGTTGAGAAGCGGGGCGAGCAGGACGCCCGCGACTCCCGCGAGCACCGCGGACAACGCGTAGGAGGCCATGACCGCGCGCGGGATGTTGATGCCCATGAGCCCCGCCGCCTCCGGGTTCCACGCCACGGCCTTGAGCTGCTTGCCGTATGGCGTCCGGTGGTAGAAGAGCTGGACGAGCCCCATCAGCAGGAGGCCCGCCACCGGCACGAGGAGCTCCTGCGCGTAGAAACCGGCCGAGCCCACCATGATCGGCTTCTGCATGAGCGGCGAGGGAAAGGCGCGCGCGTCCTTGCCGAAGGTGAGCTGCGCCACGTTCTCGGCGATGATGCCGACGGCGATGGTGGCGAGCAGCCAGGCGGGAGAGGCGCGGAGGAAGAAGGGGCGGACGGCGACACGCTCCACGAGGGCGCCGAAGCAGGCCAGTGCGGCGAGCGTGACGAGAAGGGCAAGCGGGAAGGGCCAGCCCAGCGCGACGAAGACCGCGTAGGCGACCACGGCCCCCGCCATCACGGCGTGACCCTGGGAGAAGTTCATGGTCCGGCTGGTCGACCAGGTAATGTGGTACCCGAGGGCGACCAGCCCGTACATGCTGCCCAGGGCCAGGCCGGTGACGACGAGCTGGAGGTAGATGGGCGCGAGCCCTTACTTCATGTTGACCGGCACGATCTTGCCGCCCTTCCAGACGACCATGACGTAGTCCTCGTCGGTGAGCGCGTCGTGCTGCTCCGCCGTGAAGGGCCGCTTGTACGTCTTGATGAGCCCCTTGTACTCGGCCCGGAGGCTCTCGAGCGCGTCGCGGACCTTGGCGCCGTCGGTGGACCCGGCCTGGTCGATCGCGAGCGCGACCAGGTGCATCCCGTCGTAGGCGTTGGCCGTGCCCACCGGCGCGATCACGTCGCCGGGCTCCTTGACGGCGTACTTCTCGCGCAGCACCTTGAGCACGTACTGGCCGCGCTCGTTCTGCTTGCCGAAGAAGGTGTAGGTCTGCAGGAACACCACGCCGTCGGACAGGTCGCCCGTCAGCTCCGCGAAGCGGCCGCCCGAGATGCCCCAGTGGGAGATCATGGCCGTGTCCCAGCCGAGCTTGGCCTTGGAGCGCAGGACCTGCGCGCCCTCCGGCGCGTTGGCCACGAGCACGATGAGATCGGCGCCCGCGTTCTTGAGCCGGAGGAGCTGGGGGCTCATGTCGGGGTCGTTCCAGTTGAAGCGCTCGACGCCGACCGCCTTGATGCCCTTCTCACCGAACCATTTGGTCAGACCCGTCTCGTTGGACTGGCCCCAGGGCGTGTTTTCGAGGAGGAGCCCCGGCTTGCCCTTCTTGAGCGCGTCGACCGCGTAGCGCGAGAGGTAGCGGTCGACGTAGTCGTCGTTGGCCGAGACGCGGAAGACGTAGTTCGGCGTCTGCCCGTTGCGCGTGACGTTGGTGCCGGCGGCCCAGGCGCCCATGTAGGGGGTCTTCAGCTCGTGCCAGACGGGCACCTGCGCCAGCGCCACGGTGGTATGGAGGCCGCCGAAGACGGCCGCCACCTTCTCGCGCTCGACGAGCTCGCGGGCGATCGTCACGCCCTTTTGCGGGTTGCCCTCGTCGTCGCGAACGACCAGCTCGAGCTTGCGGCCGCCGAGCACGCCGCCCTTGGCGTTGATCTCGTCGATGGCGATCAGAAGCCCCCGCTTGATCGCCTCGCCGGAGGCGGCCGAGCCGCCGGACACGGCCGCCGAGAGCCCGATCTTGACGGGCTCCTTGGACTGGGCAAGCGCCGGGCCCGCTGTGGTCCACGCCACGGCGAGCAGGATGGTGAGCATCGCGGAGAGACGTCTCATGCGAATCCTCCTTGGCGTGTGAGGCGGCAACGACGCAGGCGGCCGCCGGCTAGGTCTTGGGCGGGGTGATGCCGTAAATCTTCAGCTTGCGGTAGAGGTGGCTGCGCTCGATGCCGAGCTTCTCGGCGGTGCGGGTCATGTTCCACTCGTGCTCGCGCAGCTCGCCCAGGATGTAGGCGCGCTCGAAGGCCTCGCGGGCGTCCTTGAGCTTTCGGTCGCGCGGCGGGCCCTCGCTGGCCTCGCCCTCCCCCCGGGTGCGGAGCGGCGGCGGCAGGTCCTCGGGGCCGATGACATCGCGGGGGGCCATGATGACCAGCCGCTCGACCATGTTGCGAAGCTCGCGCACGTTGCCCGGCCACTCGTTGGTGAGGAAGTAGGCGAGCGCCTCCGCCGCCATCGTCTTCGGGCGCCGCCCGTTCTCGGCCGAGAAGAGCGCGATGAAGTGCTCCACGAGCGCCGGGATGTCTTCTTTTCGCTTGCGGAGAGCGGGGACCTCGATCGGAATGACGTTCAGGCGGTAGAAGAGGTCCTCGCGGAAGCGCCCGGCGCCGATCTGCTCCTGGAGGTTCTGGTTCGAGGCGGTGATCACGCGGACGTCCACGCGGATCGTCTCTTTGCCGCCCACCCGCTCGAAGGCCTGCTCCTCGAGCACGCGCAGCACCTTGGCCTGGGTCTTGAGGCTCATGTCCCCGATCTCGTCGAGGAAGAGGGTGCCGCCGTCGGCCAGCTCGAACTTGCCCCGGCGGCGCGCCACCGCGCCCGTGAAGGCGCCGCGCTCGTGTCCGAAGAGCTCCGACTCGATCAGCTCCTCCGGCACGGCGGCGCAATTGACCTCGACGAAGGGCCCCTCGGCGCGGGTGGACCGGGCGTGGATGGCGCGCGCGACCAGCTCCTTGCCGGAGCCGCTCTCGCCGTGGATGAGGACGCGGCCGGTCGTCGGCGCCGCCACCGCGATCTGCTGGCGCAGCTCATCGATGACGGCGCTCTTGCCGACGATCTCCTGACCGCGCTCCACGCGCTCCCGCAGCTGGCGATGCTGCTGCTCGAGGCGGGCATGCTCGAGCGTGCGCTCCACGACGAGGAGCGTCTTCTCGAGCGAGAGCGGCTTCTCGACGAAGTCGTAGGCGCCGAGCTTGGTCGCCTTGACGGCGGTCTCGATGGTGCCATGGCCGGAGATCATCACCACGGCGGTCTCGCGCCGCCGCCGCTTGATTTCGGCCAGCGCCTCGAGGCCGTCCATGCCCGGCATCCAGATGTCGAGGAAGATCAGATCCGGCGCGTCATCGGACAGGCGAGCCAGCGCCTCCTCGGCGGAGCCCACCGCGGTGACCCGATAGCCCTCGTCCTCGAGCACTCCCCGCAGGGACGTCTGGATGGCGCGCTCGTCGTCCACGATCAGGATGTGCTCGCCCGCCATCTAGCCCGCCCTCACCGGCGCGTTGGCCTCGGCAGGCGCTGCCGCAAGCCGGCCCACTGGCAGCTCGATCACGAAGCGCGTGCCCAGCGGCGTCGCGTCCTCGACCCAGATGGTGCCGCCGTGGTCGGTGATGATCTGGTGCACGATGGGCAGGCCCAGGCCCGTGCCGCCGGCCTTGGTCGAGAAATACGGCAGGAAGAGCCGCTCCTTGTCCTCGCCCGGGATGCCGGGCCCGTCGTCGGCGACGACGATGCGGGCGCGCCGGCTCTCCGGCAGCCAGATGGTGTCGACGGTGACGACGCCGGCGCCCGCCACCGCCTCGACCGCGTTGTCCACGAGGTTCAGCACCGCGCGCTTGATCTGGTCCGGATCGACGTCGAGGGGCGGCAAGTCGGGCGAGAACGACGCCTTGATGGAGAGCCCGGGATGGGACTCGCGGTAGAGGACGACCACGCCCTCGAGCAGGCGCCCGAGATCCGTGGCACGGGGCTGGAGCGCGGGCATACGTGCGAAGCGCGAGAATTCGTCGACCAGCTGTTTCAGCCCCTCGACCTCCTGCACGATGGTGGCCGTCGCCTCTTCGAGCAGCTGCTTTTCCTCAGGGCTCCGATTGGTCGAGAGCCGGCGGCGAAGGCGCTGGGCCGAGAGCTGGATCGGGGTCAGCGGGTTCTTGATCTCGTGCGCGATCCGC
>JBKPBU010000075.1:0-1459 GCA_046727015.1 Candidatus Methylomirabilota bacterium
CCACAGCGATCGTCCCGCGCGGTGCATCATTGTCGGCCTCCGGTGCCGCGGCGAGGTGGAGCGTACCATATCAGAGCTGCCAATCCTGGTACCAGGTCGACTCGGCGCCGATCCCTTCGCGGGCGACCGACACTTCGACCACGTACGGCCGGTTCTCGCGGGTGATCCGCTCCATGCCGCGCCGGAGAGCGGGCTCGAGGTCCTGCACGGTCTTGACGCTTTCGCCGTCCACGCCCTGCGAGCGGGCCAGACCGACGTAGTCGACGGCCGGTGCGGAGAGCCAGAGCCCCGGGTACTTGTTTTCCCGGAACATCTTGGAGTCGGGCATGTCCTTGTACCAGTTGTGCCGCACGACCTGGTAGCTCTCGTTGTTGGAGACGACGGTCAGGATCGCGGTGTTGTAGCGCGCCATGGTCCAGAACCCCGCCGCGCTGTAGCCCAGCGCACCGTCGCCCAGGTGCAGGACCACCGGGCGCCCGCGCCCGACGGCGATCTTGGCGCCGATCGCGGCGCCCACGCCGAATCCCAGCGAGCCGCCGCCGCTTCGCGTCCACGCCATGCCGCCGTGCCCGAGCGGCAGGAGCGTCGTCCGCGCGGTCGAGCTCTCCTGGACCATCACGGCTTCCCTCGGCACGATCTCCGCGAGGTGGGCCTCGAGCACGCTCGGATGCACGAGCGCGTCGTTCTGGTGCTCGCGAACGAGCTTTTCCTCGCGCTCGATCAGCGTGGCGGCGAAGGCCCGCACCTTCGACCGCTGGCGTGCCCACCCCGCGGCCCGGTCGGCGCCGCACACGCGCGGCAATGCCTCGATGATGCCGTGGAGCGTCCCGCGCACGTCGCACTGCGCGGCGACGTCCAGCGGGTAGTGGCGGCCCATGAGGAGCGGGTTGGGGCCGATCTGCATCACGGCAGGCTCGGTGACGGCGCCGTGCACGCCCTGGCAGCCGACGAGGGAGATCAGGTCGGGCTTGAGCCCCGTGATCTTCTCGAAGTCCTTCGAGACGGGATACATGCCGCAGAAGAGGGGGTGGCGCGTGGGAAAATTGGCGAAGATCTGCCGGCTCGCGAACACCGGCGCTTCGAGGGCCTCGGCCAGGCGCACGGCCTCGGCCTGCGCGCCCTCGCGCCAGACGTCGTCGCCGAACATCAGCACGGGACATTGCGCCTCTCCCAGCCGGCGGGCTATCGCCTCGATCGTCTGCGGGCGCGCGGGCCCCGGCCGCTCGATCTCGTAACGCGCGTCCTCACCGATCTGGCATTCGGGCCCCTCGCGGTTGAGCAGCTCCGCGCTGATGGAAAGATATACGGGCCCCGTGGGCGGCGTGGTCGCCTCGCGGAGCGCCCGGATGGTGGCGACGGGAATGGCGGCCGGATTGGCGTGCACCGTGTAGGCGCAGCGCGCCTCCTTGGTGATCGGCCGCATCGACTCGGCCTGGGTCAAGCCGGGAAAGGGCGCGAG
>JBKPBU010000076.1:0-5575 GCA_046727015.1 Candidatus Methylomirabilota bacterium
GGAGATCCACGTCGTTCAGTCGAAAGAAACCGTGGGCAGCATTGCCAGGCGCTACGGCATTTCGGCCGCTGCCCTCGCGCGCTGGAACGAGCTCGACGGAAGCGCGCGCATCCGGCCGGGCGACCGGCTCCGGGTCGCCTCAGCCCACTAGTTTTCCCCAGCCGGATGAAGGTCGAAGTGCGGCTCTTCGCGACTCTTCAGTCGTACCTGCCTGCCGGCGCCCACGGCGACGGCGTCTCGCTCGAGCTGCCTCCGGGCACCACCGTGCGCGACGTCGTGGAGTCGCTCAAGATCCCGAGCGACCTCGCCTGCCTCACCGTGGTCAACGGCCGGGACGCGGAATCGGAGCAGGTCCTTTCCCCGGGCGATGAGCTGGCCATGTTCCCGCCGCTTGCCGGCGGCGCCTGACGCCCGCGTCCTTCGTCCGCTCCCTTTGGGGGACACCATGCCGACCGTCAGACTGAGAAGCGCAGCCGAATACCCGGCAGCCGCCCAGAAGCTCTTCGCGCTGAGCCGCGCCTGGTTCAACCACGACTTCGCCGAGCCGCCCGCCATGAGCCGCGTCATGGCCTGGGATCCCGGGTTCGGGGGCCCGCACGGCCGCGCCATGAAGCGGGCGATGGGACCGGGGGAGTTCACGCGCGGAGAAAAGGAGATGGTCGCGGCGGTCGTGAGCGGTGTCAACGCCTGCGAGTACTGAGTCACGGCTCACACTGCAGCCGGGAAGCTGCAGGGGATGACGGGCGACGCGATCTGGTACGAAGCCGCGCAGGTGGTCGGGATCACCAACGCGCTCAACGTGGCCGCCGACGGGCTCGGCGCGCTCGGGCCCGTTGACGAGGCCGCAGCACCGCCGGAGGCCCGCGCCCTCCTGGCCGAGATCCGTGCCTTCTATGACGGCGGCGTGGGGCCGCCGGGCTTCCGCCTGATCGCCCACGACCCGGCATACGCGGCGGAGGTCTGGGCAGCGGCGCGGCACGCGTATGGCGACAACGGTCTCGCCCGCCGCTTCAAGGAGGCGTTGGCTTTCGCCGTGTCGGTGACGACGCGCTCGGCTTCGGGCGCATCGTTCCATCTCTCCGAGATGCGGCGCCTGGGCGTCGGCGAGCGGGGTGTCATGGAAATCGTCGGCGTGACGCAGATGTTCTCGAGCTACACGAAGATCGCCGACACGCTTCAACTCGAACCCGACATGGGCGGCATCGCTCCGGTTGATCCAACGCCTGCGCCGGGAGGACCCGCGGAGTAACTGCCTCCATGGGCCGCTAGCTGAGGGTCACCGTCGCGAGCCGGGCCGTCCCATGGCTCGCGAGCCTATCACGCGCCTCCCGCCATCAGGTGGGGCTCGCGCACGTTTGGTGCCCCCCGAGCCGGGTGATACACTCGGAGCCCTTGAGTCGCGAGTAGTTGGACGCACGGAAGCGTCTAGGATCCCGGTGGGCCTCCCGGACTTCAAATCCGGCGTCCGGCTCTAGACAAGTCGGAGGTGGGTTCGACTCCCACACGCTTCCGCCAACTCCATTCAACTACTTGCGGAGCAGCGGCTGGTCGAGCGCGCGCAGGCCTGTCGCTCGAAAGCTCGTTACCCTCTGCAAACTCTCCGCATTCGGGGAAACGGCGACGGCCCCGGTGCTCTGGGGCTGTCTGGTGGCGCGCATTTCTCCCGTGGACTTCAGGCTTGACTGGGCGCGCCGACCTTCACCGGTTCCGAGAACCCTGCGCGGCTCACCGCGCGGAGGAGCCGAGGCATGTCGCGGCGATCCTGTCAGAGCGCGCGACAGTCAAGCCGGAGCCTCGAGGCACCCGTCGATCAGCCGAGCACCACCCGCACCTTGCGGATGGCGCCGTCGTCCACGAGCCGGAGCGGTCCGAGGCCGGAGTCCGGCGGGGCGCCGTCCACCTCCACGCTCGAGACGCCGCGCGAAACGCCGCGCGGGTTCTCCACCGTGATCTCGTAGCGCGTCGAGCGATGCCGAAAGGCGATCTCGAAGCCCGGCCAGCCGCGCGGGATGCACGGGTCGAGGTGAAGGAACTGGCCGCGCACGCGGAATCCGAGCAGCCATTCGAGCCCCGCCCGGTACGTCCATCCCGCTGAGCCCGTATACCAGGTCCAGCCGCCTCGTCCGAGATGCGCGCGCTCCGCGTACACGTCGGCGGCGACGACATACGGCTCGACCCTGTAGCGAAGGGCGCCCGCGCGCGTGCTCGCGTGGGTGAGCGGGTTCAACATCGAGAAGAGCCCGTGCGCCCGGTCCCCCTGCCCCAGCGTGGCGAAGGCGATCACGGACCAGAGCGCGGCATGGGTGTACTGGCCGCCGTTTTCGCGAATGCCGGGAGGATAGCCCTTGATGTAGCCGGGGTCGAGAGCCGTGCGGTCGAATGGCGGATCCAGGAGGATCATGAGCCCGTCATCCGGACGAATCAGCCGCGCCTCCGCCGCGGCCATCGCCCGCGCCGCGCGAGAGGGCTCCGCGGCGCCCGAGATCACCGCCCACGACTGCGCGATCGAATCGATCCGGCATTCCTCGCTCGCAGCAGATCCCAGCGGGGTGCCGTCGTCGAAATACGCGCGGCGATACCAGTCGCCGTCCCACGCCTGTTCGTCCAGGGAGACCTTGAGCGAGGCCGCATGCTGCCGCCACGAGTCGGCACGCGCCTGCTCGCCGCGACCTTCCGCCACCCGCGCGAATTCATGCAGCGTCACATGGAGAAACCATCCGAGCCAGACGCTTTCCCCGCGCCCCTCCCGGCCGACCCGGTTCAAGCCGTCATTCCAGTCGCCCGTGCCCATCAACGGGAGCCCGTGAGCCCCGACGGCGAGCGCCCGGTCGAGCGCGCGGGCGCAGTGCTCGAACAGGGTCCGCTGTTCCGGGGACACGCCGGGCTGAAAGTATGACTCCTCTTCCCCCGTCGCGAGTATCCGCCCGTCGAGGAAGGGGACGACCTCATCCAGCAGCGGCGCATCGCCCGTCGTGTCCAGGTAGTGGAGGACGGCGTACGGCAGCCAGACCGCGTCGTCGGAGATCCGGGTGCGGACGCCGCGGCCGGAGGGCGGGTGCCACCAGTGCTGGACGTCTCCCTTCGTGAACTGGCGGCCGGCGGCGCGAAGGATGTGCTCGCGCGTGATTCCCGGCGTCGCCACCGACAGCGCCATCACGTCCTGGAGCTGGTCGCGAAACCCATAGGCCCCACCCGCCTGATAGAAGGCCGAGCGAGACCAGACGCGGCACGCGAGCGTCTGGTAGAGGAGCCAGCGGTTCAGCAGCAGGTCCATGGACCTGTCCGGAGTCTTCACCTGGACCGCGCCGAGCACCTCGTTCCAGCGGTCCATGACGGCCCGCAAAACCGCATCGAGGTCGGCCGTCCGGTAGCGCGCGAGCAACGCGCCCGCCTCCTCGCGAGTGGCCGCCTCGCCGAGGAAGAACACGACGTCGATCTGTTCTCCCGCGCGAAGCTCGAGGATGGTCTGGAGCGCACCGCACGGGTCGAGGCCGGGGCCGACTCGTCCCGAGAGGCGGCCGTCGCGGACGAGCGCCGCGGGGCGATCGAGGCCGCCGGTCCGCCCGAGGAACTCCGTCCGGTCGCCTGTCCACGCCGTCTGCAACCCGCCGAGATCGGCAAACGCCACGCGGCCGCCGAAGTCGCTGGCCCACGTGTTGCGGGCCGTCATGGCCTTCGTATTCGCGTCGATCTCGGTCACGATGAACGGCGCGGAGGCGCTTCGAGACACGCCGAGCACCCACTCGACATAGGCGGTCACGGACAGGCGCCGCCGCCGGCCCGAAGTGTTCCGCACCGTCAGGCGGGACACCTTGATCGGATCCTCGAGAGCCACGAACTGCAGAAGCTCGAGCGAGATGCCGTGAGAGGCGTGCTCGAAGCGGCTGTAGCCCTGGCCGTGTCGCGCCATGTAGGGCTGGCCGGCTTCGCGGATGGGCAGCGCCGTCGGAGTCCAGAGGTCGCCGCTCTCCTCGTCCCGGAGGTAGAGTGCCTCACCCGGCGGGTCGCTGATCGGATCGTTCGACCACGGGGTCAGCTGGTTCTCGCGGCTGTTGGCCGACCAGGTGTAGCCGGAGCCCGACTCGGAAACCTGAAAGCCGAAAGCCGGGTTCGAGACCACGTTGATCCAGGGGGCCGGCGTCACGTCGTCCCTCTCGAGGTACGTCACGTATTCCCGCCCGTTGTCCGCAAAGCCTCCCAGGCCATTCCAGAGCTCGAGATCCGGACGCGGCAGCGACAGGTCCGGCGGCTGTTTGGCCACGGGCGAGCGCCTCGGGGAGGCAGGCGGTGAGGCGTCGGTCCGGTGCTCACGCGTGATCTGCTCGGCCAGGGTCCCGTGACGGCTCGACAGCACCGCGCGCGCCGCTGTCAGCAAAGCATCACGTTGCGGCGGCGTGATGCGGTCCGACCTGAGAATGTACACGTTGCCGTGCTGGACGTGCCCCGCGTGGGCCGCGGCCGATTGGCTCGTACGAACCAGCGTCTCCAGCAAGGACTGCAGATCCTGCACGTACGACGGCGGCCGCTCGTTCAGGATGACCAGGTCGACCGCGAGCTGCTTCATCCGCCAGTATTCGTGGGCGCGGAGCAGCTGCCGCACGATGCCCACATTGTCAGGATCGTCGATCTGCACGAGGACGATCGGGATATCCCCTGAGATCCCGTGAGGCCACAGCGCCGCGGGACCGCCCGTGTCACGCGCCAGGACGTCCGCGGAGGGCCGGAGCGTCCGGTCCAGGAAGAGCACGCGGCGGGCGAGGCTCTGGAAGAGATGGGCCTCGTCGCGGGTGATGCCGATATGGTGCAGCTGCACCTGGGCCTGGGTCCACGCCAGCGTGGCCGCGCGGTCGAACGTCGCCGCGTCGCGATACTTCTCGGCGAGGCCCAGGGCCTCCTCGCGCGACGGCGCGACCATGGTCGAGAACGACACCCGGACGGTCAGCCCGGGAGGGACCCGCACCCGGCGCCGGAGGCTCACGATCGGATCCAGCACTGAGCCCGCGCTGTTGAACAGCGGCTTGCCCTCGAGAGCCAGGGGCATCCGGAGCCCATGGCCGCGGCCGAGGAAGCGGGCGCGGTCGGTCTCCCATTGAGGCGGGCCGACCGTGTCGCCCTCGACGGCTACCACGTGCGCCAGCCAAAGCTGAGGCTCGTCCGCTGATCGCCGTCGCCGGGTCGCGAGGACCACGTCCAGCTCGGGGAGACACTCGGTCTGGACGAAGAGATTCGAAAACGCCGGGTGCGCCGCGTCGGCGGCCGGCGGCACCAAGACGACCTCGGCATACGAGGTCAGCTCGATCTCCCGGGTCCGTAGGCCCAGGTTCATGATCGAGACCCGGCGCACCTCCGCGTCGTCTTCCGGAGAGACGAGCACGTCGAGCGAGGTGCTGATCGGTCCATCCTGCCTGGCGATCTTGGCCCGGTCCTCGGAGAACACCGCCTCGTAGCGGTCCGGCTCGCGCCCGGTAGGCTGGTACCCGGCCGACCAGACATCTCCGCTGTGCACGTCGCGGAGATAGACGTAGGTGCCCCCCACGTCGCGTGTGACGTCTTCCCTCCAGCGGGTCACGGCGAT
>JBKPBU010000077.1:0-3215 GCA_046727015.1 Candidatus Methylomirabilota bacterium
GCTCGCGGGCGAACGCCACTTGGCTCCGAGGAGCACGGTCTCGAGGATCTCCCACGCGCGGTCTTCCAGATCGGGAAAGGCGCGGTAGCTACGCCACGCGTTGAAGAGGAGCCCCGCGCGCGCCTGGAGGGCGACGCGCACGTTCTCCAGCACGGAGAGCGTCGGGAAGATGTTGGTCAGCTGGAAGGAGCGCCCGATCCCCGCTCGCGTGCGCCGGGCTGCGGACCAGCCCGTGATGTCCAGGCCCTTGAAGGCGATGCGCCCCTCGGAGGCGCGGTACTGTCCCGAGAGGAGGTTGAAGAGCGTGGTCTTCCCCGCGCCGTTGGGCCCGATGATGCTCTTGAGCGCGCGGGCGGGCACGTCGAGGCTGACGTGGTCCACGGCGACGTGGCCGCCGAAGCGTATCGTCAGGTCGCGCGTGCTGAGAACAGGCGCGTCGGCCGTCGCTACCTCCGTCTCGAGGAGCTTTGCCCCGGGATGGCGCGGCTACTTCTTGTTCTGGATGGGCGGCGCCGTCTCCTGCGGCGAGAGCTCGCGCGTCAGAGTGGGAATGAGCCACGCGACATCCGGCTTGGAGGTGAGCCGGAAGTCGTACATGCTCTGGAGCGCCTGGTGGTCTTCCTTGCGGAAGATCATCTTGCCCTTCGGCGTCTGGAACTCCATGCCCTCCATCGCGGCGATCAGCTTCTCCGTGTCGGTCCCGCCCGCCTTCTGGATGGCGGCGACCACCGCCATTGCCGCGGCGAACCCCCCGCAGGTGAAGAAGTCCGGCGGCTCCTTGAAGCGCTTGAGATGCTCCGTCACGAGCCAGGTGTTGACCGGGTTCTTGGGGATCTCGTAGTAGTAGTAGAGGCCGCCCACCATGCCCTCGAGGTTGTAGCTCTTGAAGGCCTTGAGCACGTCGAGCACGTTGCCGCCGCTCGTGATCGTGATGCCGCTCTTGTCGAGCTTGCTCGCGACCAGCTGGGAGTAGGGGCCGCCCTTGCCCGCCCAGATGACGGCGACGTACTTCGGGCCCTTCCCGTCCTTGAGCGCTCCCAGGATCTTCTGGATGGGCGCGGTGAAGTCGGTTGCGTCCCGCGGCGTGTACTCCTCGTGGACGACCTTGGCGCCCAGCTTCTCCACCTGCGCCTTGTAGGCGGCGACGCCGTCCTTGCCGAACGCGTAGTCCTGGGCAATCGTCGCGATCGACACGCCCGGCTTGGCGACAGCCAGGGCGTTGGCGATGGCATCCTGGCTCGAGGAGCGGCCCGTGCGGAAGATGTAGCGGTTCCACGCCTCGCCGGTAATGCTGTCGGCGACGGCGGGCTCGACCAGGAGGACTTTCTTGAATTCGGCCGCCACCGGCAGGATGGCGAGCGCCGCGGCGCTCGAGGTGGTGCCGACGATGAGGTCCACCTTGTCGTCGGCGTAGAGCTTGGTGGCCTTTTGCTTGGAGACGTCTGGCTTGAGCTGGTCGTCCTCGATCAGCACTTCGATCTTGCGCCCGAGCACCTCGCCCTTGCCGCCCGTGGCGTACTCCAGGCCCATGGTGAAGCCCGTGATGACCTGCTTCGCGTAGACTTCGAAGGGGCCCGAGATGCCCTGCAGGAGCCCGACCTTGATCGGCGCCTGCGCCTGCGCCGCCCCCGGCGCGATGGCCGCCAGGGCCAGCATCACCATCACCGCCACCGCCAGCCGCTTTCTCATCGATCGTTCCTCCATTGAATTCCTTCTCACGGCACGCGCTACCCTAGCAGCTTCGACGCGCCGCGTCAAGCTCAGTGGAGGAGTGCGTTATTTGGCAGCGGGCTTCGTAATCGCCGCGTAGACAATTCCTTGAGAACCGCGCGATACGGCACCCGCTGCTTGGGCGACCATCGGATTCTCCTTCGCAGAGTGCGCATCGATCCAGATACTTCCAAGGGCGCCACGCTAGCAAGGCGACTGGTGTCCGTCAAGGGGCGCCGGCGAGCCGCAAGTGCCGGCCAACCTTGACAAGTTTTGACCCGGGCAGTATTCTTCTCTTCGCGGTGGGGCTGTAGCTCAGTTGGGAGAGCACAAGGCTGGCAGTCTTGGGGTCAGGGGTTCGAGCCCCCTCAGCTCCACCAAAAAACTAAAGGGGTTACGGGACATCCCGTAACCCCTTTATGCGTCGGCCGGCCGGGAGCAGGTGCGGCTGCGTCCTCGGTTACTTCGGCAAGCGGATAACAAAATGGAAGCGCCGCACGCACGCATCACCCACTCCGCGTCGATTGTTCGCGGAGAGGATCGCAAGGCCTCCGAAACCCTCGATTCTTTCCAGAAGATAGTTGATCTCGATTGTGGCGTAGCGGTCGTGGCTGTCGTTGACCTTGGTGCGTTTGCCAAAAAGCGCGTCCGCTTCGTCGAACAAAAGGACCGCGCTGCCCTCCTTTGTCGCATCGAAAATCCGTCTCACATTCCGCTCCGTCTCGCCAATGTATTTGCTCACCACCTGGCTCAAATCGATGCGGTACAGGTCCGTTCTCAGCTCGCTGGCCAGAGTTTGGGCGGCCACGAGCGCGCCCGACGGATTTTTGCCGAGGAACAGCAGGGGAACGCCCTGGGGACGCGCCGGCTTGGAATGGCGCACCGGCTGCGTCCGAGCGCCGGACTGAGCGCGAACGGCCGCCACGACTCGACACAGGACCGCCAGACATGCCGCCGGCAAGCGCAGATCGGGTTCGAGGAAGTTTTCCGGATAGACAAAGGCTTTCCGGTTCGCTTCCCACACACGATATTTCTTGCGCCACTGCCATTGCGCTTCTTTCTTCCTGAATCGGTTTCCTTTCTTCATGGCCTCTACATGTGGAGCGATGGCGGCAACACGCCGGCCACCAGGGCCTGGACGTCAAGGGGGCCAAAGGGCTTCGACAAGACGAAGCGCACGCCGGATCGGCGAGTCATCTCCTGATCGAGCCTGTCGCCCCATCCTGTGACGAAGCCGAGAGGGACGTGAGGAAATCGCCGCCTGCACGCGTCCGCGACGTCCCAACCGGACATGCCCGGCATGGAGACATCGGTCAGGATGACATCCACCGGTGCACTCTCACAGCAGGTCAGACCCTCTTCAGCGCTCGCCGCCTCGACCACGGTGTAGCCAAAGGACACGAGCATTTCCCGGAGCACGGATCGAACCTCGGGCTCGTCATCGATGACCAGCACGTGGGCGGCGCCCACGGTTCGAGGCGCTGACTCCCGAGCCTCCGCTGTCG
>JBKPBU010000078.1:0-16039 GCA_046727015.1 Candidatus Methylomirabilota bacterium
CTCAAGCTCCTCTGGGTCTTCCACCACGATCTGGGCGCCGCGGCTCTCGCGCCCGAAGGCGAAGTGCTCGCGGCGCTCGATGGCGCGGAGACCGTGATCTTCCAGGGCACCAACGCCAACGACGCCTCTGCCCGGGCGCACCTGGTCCTGCCGAGCGCCGCCTACGTCGAGCGAGAAGGCACCTTCACGAACTTCGAAGGGCGCGTGCAGCGGTTCCGGACCGCGCTCGAGCCCCTGGGAGAGGCGCGGCCCGACTGGCTGATCCTGTCCATGATCGGCAAGGCGCTCGGCTTCCAGGACCCGGTATTCTCCGCCGAGCGCGCCGAGCAGGTCTTCAACGCGCTTGCGGCCGCGGTGCCGGCCTTCGCCGGCATGACGTACCGGGCCATCGGCGACGGGGGCGCCACGGTGAAAGCATGAGCGGCGTGGCTCTCGACCTCCTGCTCATGGCGATTCCCGTCGCCTTCACCATGTTCATGGTGCTCAACTTCGGCGGGATCCTGACGTGGGTCGAGCGCAAGCAGTCGGCGATCATGCAGGACCGGATCGGCGCCAACCGGGCGAGCATCTTCGGCATCCGCATTCTCGGCCTGCTCCATCCGCTGGCCGACGCGCTCAAGATGCTGACCAAGGAAGATTTCATGCCGGCGCGCGCCGACCGGCTGATGTTCACGCTGGCGCCGTTCGTGTCGGTCTTCTTCGCCCTGGCCGCCTTCGCCTCGATACCCTTCGGCGATACCCTCACGATCGCCGGGCGCGAGATCCAGCTCCAGGCCGTGACGCTGAACGTCGGCATCCTGTACGTGCTGGCGATGCTCTCCCTCGGCATCTACGGGCTCATGATGGCGGGCTGGTCGTCGGCCAACAACTACGCGCTCCTGGGGGGCCAGCGCGCCGCGGCGCTGATGATCTCGGCGGAGATCGCCATCGGTGCCTCGATCATGGGCGTCGTGATGGTCTACGGCTCGCTGAACATGCAGGACATCGCCCGCGCCCAGGGGCAGCCGCTCCTGCCGCAGTACCTCGGCAACTGGATACCCGCCTGGGGCATCCTCACGCAGCCGCTGGCCTTTTTCCTCTTCCTCACCGGTGGGATCGCCGCCACGAAGCGGATCCCCTTCGACATGCCCGAAGGCGAGTCGGAGATCATCGGCTACTTCGTGGAGTACAGCGGCATGAAGTTCGGCATGTTCGCCATGGCTGACTTCCTCGAGACCGTCGTGATCGCAGGCATGACGACGGGACTTTTCCTCGGCGGCTGGCAGGTGCCGTACCTCGCCTCGACGGGGTTCTCCTTTCCGTGGGGGCTCGAGGTGCCGCTGCCCAACCTCCTGGTGACGGCGCTCCAGGTGGTGGCCTTCCTCACCAAGGTCGTCGTCCTGATCTGGTTCCTCATGCTGATCCGGTGGACGCTGCCCCGCTTCCGCTACGACCAGGCGATGCGACTCGGCTGGTTGGGGCTCTTCCCGCTCTCCATTCTCAATATCGTGATCACGGGGCTGGTGATCCTGCTCCTCGGGAAGGCCTGAGCATGGCGTCGCCCTACCAGCGGTCGAACACGCCGGCGGACGCGCGGCACTCGAGCCGCCTCGGATTGTTCCAGCGCTTCTACCTGGTCGAGGTGCTGCTCGGGCTCAAGCTGACCGGCATCCGCTTCTTCGCCAACATGTGGCGGCACACCCTGCACACGATCTTCCGCGTCAAGAGCGCCCACGGCGCCGTCACCATCCAGTACCCGGACGAGCGGCGGCCCTACGCGACGCGCCTGCGCAGCCTCCACCGGCTCGTGAGGCGCGAGGACGGCTCGCCCCGCTGCGTCGCGTGCATGATGTGCGAGACGGTGTGCCCGGCCCACTGCATCTACATCGTGGCCACGGAGCATCCGAACCCCGAGATCGAGAAGGTGCCCGAGAGCTTCGACATCGACCTCGGCAAGTGCGTCTTCTGCGGCTACTGCGTCGAGGCCTGTCCCGAGGACGCCATCCGCATGGACACGGGCATCCTCGAATTCTCCTCCTACAGCCGCGAGGGCATGATCTATACGAAGGAGATGCTGCTCGCCCTCGAGCCGGCGGGACCCCACGGCGTCCCCACCTCGCCCGTGCCCATCCCCGCCGACCGGCGCCTGCCCACGACCACGAAGGGCATGCCCTGATGTCGGCGGGCCAGGTCGCCTTCTGGATCCTCGCCGCGATGGCCGTCGGCTCGGCGCTCGGCGTCGTGCTGCGGCGCAACCCGATCCACAGCGCGCTGTTCCTCGTGGGGCATCTCGCGACCCTGGCCGCGCTCTTCCTCAAGATGCGCGCCGAGTTCCTCGCGGCCGCGCAGGTGATCGTGTACGCGGGGGCCATCGCCGTTCTCTTCGTCTTCGCCATCATGGTGCTGATCCCGGGCAAGGAGGAGACGGGCCACGACCCGCTACGCTCGCAGCGCCTGCTCGCGGTGCCGGTGGCGGGACTCCTGCTCGTGCTCCTGGCGGTGATGCTGCGCTCGGCGCTGTTCACGGGCGCGGTGCCCGCGGTGGCGGTGTCCGGCGGCGTGGCCGCGATCGGCCGGGCGCTGTTCACGGACTACCTCTTCCCCTTCGAGGTCACCTCGGTGCTGCTGCTCGTCGCCCTCGTCGGCGTGATGGCCCTCGCGAAGCGGAGGACCGCCTGACATGGTCCCCACCTCGGACTACGTCGGCCTGTCGGCCGTCCTCTTCGTCATCGGCGTGCTGGGCGTGCTGGTGCGCCGCGACCCGCTCGTGATCTTCATGTCGATCGAGATCATGCTCAACGCCGCCAACCTCGCCCTCGTCGCCTTCGGTCAGCGCCACGGCTCCGTGGACGGCCAGGCGCTCGTGTTCTTCGTCCTGTGCGTGGCCGCCGCGGAAGTCGCGGTCGGGCTCGCGATCATCGTGGCCATCTTCCGGCTCCGCCGCCGCCTGTCGGTGGACGAGCTGTCGCTGATGCGGGGCTAGGGCCATGGCGCAGACGAAGGCCGCGGTTCCCAGCGCACGGCTCGATACGGCGCTCGCCCGCGCCCTCCTGGCGCAGATGCAGCTCATCCGGCGCTTCGAGGAGAAGGCCGCCGAGATGTATGCGATGGGCAAGATCGGAGGGTTCCTGCACCTGTACATCGGCCAGGAGGCGGTGGCGGTGGGCGCCATGTCCGCGCTGCGCCCCGACGACTACGCGATCTCCTCCTACCGCGAGCACGGCCACTGCCTGGCCAAGGGCTCCGATCCCAAGCGCGTGATGGCCGAGCTGTTCGGCCGCCGGGACGGGCTCTCGAAGGGCAAGGGCGGCTCGATGCACCTCTTCGACAAGAGCGTCAACTTCCTGGGCGGCCACGGCATCGTCGGCGCTCACCTGCCCCCGGCGGCGGGCGCCGCCTTCGCCATCAAGTACGAGGGCGGCGACCAGGTGGTGCTCTGCTTCTTCGGGGACGGCGCCGTGCCGGAGGGCGAGTTCCACGAGTCGCTCAACCTCGCCGCGCTCTGGAAGCTGCCCGTCATCTACATCTGCGAGAACAACCGCTACGCCATGGGCACGGCCATCCACCGCGCCCTCGCGCAGACGGAGATCTGGCGCTTCGCCGAGACGTACGGCATCCACGGCGAGGCCGTCGACGGCATGGACGTGCTGGCCGTGCGCGAGTGCGTGGGGCGCGCCGTCGAGCGGGCGAGGCGGGACAAGTCGCCGGCCCTCATCGAGGTGCGCACGTACCGCTTCCGCGGGCACTCGATGCGCGACCCCGCCGGCGCCGTGTACCGGACCAAGGAAGAGGTCGAGCGCGAGAAGCTGCGCGACCCGATCATGCTCTTCGCGGAGCGCTGCGTGAAGGACGGCGCGCTGACCGAGGCCGACGTCAAGATCATGGAAAAGACGGTCGTCGACCAGGTCGACGAGGCGGTCGCGTTCGCCGACGCCTCGCCCCCGCCCGCGCCCGAAGAGCTCTTCACGGACGTGTACAAGGACCAGTGATATGGCCGTCATGACCTATCGCGAGGCGTTGAACCTGGCGCTGCGTGAAGAGATGCGCCGCGACCCGCGCGTGTTCGTCATGGGCGAAGAGGTCGGACTCTACGAGGGCGCCTACAAGGTCACGCAGGGGCTCCTCAAGGAGTTCGGCGAGAAGCGGATCATCGACACGCCGATCTGCGAGTCGGGCTTCACGGGCGTCGGCGTCGGCTCGGCCATGGTGGGCTTGAGGCCGGTGATCGAGATGATGACGTTCAACTTCTCCATCCTCGCCCTCGACCAGATCGTCAACACGGCCGCCAAGCTGTGCTACATGTCCGGCGGCCAGTACAACATCCCCATCGTTATCCGCGGCCCCGGCGGGCCCGCCTCGCAGCTGGCAGCCCAGCACTCGCAGAGCATGGAGGTGTACTTCTACCACGTGCCGGGGCTCAAGGTGGTCCGCCCGTCCACGCCGGCCGACGCCAAGGGCCTGCTGAAGTCGGCCATCCGGGACGACAACCCGGTGATCTTCATCGAGTCGGAGACGCTGTACGCCATCAAGGGCGAAGTGCCCGACGATCCGGACTACCTGGTCCCGCTCGGCCGGGCGGCCATCCGGCGCGAGGGCACCGACGTCACCGTCGTGGCCTACATGGGCATGCTCTACCGCGCCCTCGAGGTCGCCGAGGAGCTGGCCAAAGAGGGCATCTCGATGGAGATCGTCGATCCCCGCACGCTCCGACCCATGGACACCGAGAGCATCCTCAACTCCGTCCGCAAGACCCACCGCTGCGTCGTGATCGAGGCGGGAGCGGGCTTCGCCGGGATGGGCTCAGAGATCGCCGCCGAGATCCAGGAGGAGGTGTTCGACGAGCTCGACGGTCCGGTGGTCCGCGTCACCGGCGAGAACGCGCCGATGCCGTACGCGCGCAACCTCGAGCTGCTGAAGACTCCCTCCAAGGCCAAGATCGCCGACGCCATTCGAAAGGCCTGCGCATGATCACCAAAGTCATGATGCCGAAGCTCAGCGAAGCCATGGAAACCGGCAAGGTCATCAAGTGGCTGAAGAAGGAAGGCGACCCCATCAAGGGCGGCGACGTCATCGCCGAGATCGAGACCGACAAGGCCAACGTCGAGATCGAGGCCTTCGGCTCGGGCGTGCTGCGCAAGATCCTCGTCGGCGAGGGCGGGCAGGTTCCGGTGGGCGAGACGATCGGCGTCATCGCAGACCCTGCCGACGACATTGCCGCGGTGGCGGCTGGCGCGCCCGCGACACGGCCCCCATCAGCCCCGGCCGCCGTTCCGGCGGCCGCTCCCACTGCGGCCGCCGCGCCACCCCCGCTGCCGGCGATGGAGTCCTACAGGTCGGTGCCCGAAACGGCCAACGTGGTGCCGATGGCGCCGGTGCCCTCGGCGGCGCCCGCTGGCGGCGGCGGGAGGATCAAGGCTTCGCCGCTCGCCCGCAAGGTCGCCGCGCAGTCAGGCGTGGACCTCCGGCTGCTCCAGGGCACGGGTCCCGGTGGCCGCATCGTGAGGCGCGACGTCGAGACCGCGGCCGCGTCGCCCGTTCCCGCCGTCGCGGCGGCGGCTCCCGCTGCGGCCGGCCCGGTGGCCCCTGCCCCCGCGCGCCCGCAGTTCGTCATTCCCCACCCGCAGTTCGTCATTCCCCAGAGGACGGACGCCGAGTTCGAGGACAGGCCGCTCAGCCCCATGCGCGCCATCATCGCCAAGCGCATGCCGCTGTCCAAGGGCCCGGTGCCGCACTTCTACGTCACCTCGGAGGTGGCGATGGACCGCGCGTGGGCCCTCCGCGCGGAGCTGAACGCCCTCGAGGGGCAGCCGAAGGTCTCCGTCACCGACATGATCGTCAAGGCCTGCGCGCTCGCTCTGCTCAAGAACCCCGGTGTCAATGCACAGCTCGTGGGGGCACCGCCGCCGGGGCAGAGCATCCGCGTCTTTCACCGCGCCCACATCGGTCTCGCCATCGCCCTCGACGAGGGACTGATCACGGCCGTGCTGCGCGACTGCGACGTGAAGCCGCTGGCGCAGATCGCTGTCGAAGCGCGGGACGTGGCCGAGCGCGCGCGAGGCGGCAAGCTCCGCGCCCAGGAGCTCTCCGGCGCGACCTTCTCCATCTCCAATCTCGGCATGTACGACGTCGAGGAGTTCTCGGCCATCATCAACCCGCCCGAGGGCGCCATCCTTGCCGTCGGGTCCGTGCTCGAGAAGCCCGTGGTCGAGGACGGTCAGATCCGCGCCGGCCGGCGCATGAAGATGACCATCTCCTGCGACCACCGGGTGATGGACGGCGCCATGGGCGCCCGCTTCCTCCAGGACGTCAAGCGCCTGCTGGAAGAGCCGCTCCGCCTTCTCGTCTGACGCCATGGCGAACCAGGGTTTCGACGTCGTCGTGATCGGCACGGGCCCCGGCGGCTACGTCGCCGCCATCCGCTGCGCCCAGCTCGGCCTCGCCGTTGCCACCGTCGAAGACGACAGGCCCGGCGGCGTCTGCCTCAACTGGGGGTGCATCCCCACCAAGGCGCTCCTGCGCAATGCGGAAATCGTCGACCTGTTTCATCGGGCCGACGAGTTCGGCATCACGGTTGGGGAATGGCGGGCCGACTACGCCCAGGCCATCCAGCGCTCGCGGCGCGTCGCCGACCGCATGGCCAAGGGCGTCGAGTTCCTCTTCCGAAAGAACAAGATCACGCTCCTTGCGGGTGTGGGCTCCCTCAAGTCCAAGAGCGTCGTCGAGGTCAAGGGCAAGGGCGGCCCGGAGATCCTCGAGGCCCGCCGGGCGGTCATCCTCGCCACGGGCTCGGAGCCCAAGTCGCTGCCCGGGGTCGCCATAGACGAGACGCAGGTGATCTCCTCCAACGGCGCGGTTCGCACCGAGACGAGGCCCGCCTCGCTGGTCGTGATCGGCGCCGGCGCGGTCGGCATGGAGTTCGCCGACGTCTACCGGGCCTACGGCGTCGAGGTCACCGTTCTCGAAGCCCTGCCGCGCGTGCTGCCCCTCGAGGACGAGGAAGCCTCGGCCCAGATCGCGCGGCTCTTCACCCGCCGGGGCGTGACCGTGCGCACCGGCGTCAAGGTCGTCAAGGTCACGCCGGGGAAGGGAAGCGTCGCCGTCGAGATCGACGCCGAGGGCACGCGCGAGACGCTCACGGCCGCGCAGGTGCTCATGGCGGTCGGGCGCGCGGCGCGGACGAAGGGACTGGGGCTCGAGGCGCTGGGAGTGACGATGGATCGCGGGTTCGTGACGGTGGGGCCGACCATGGAGACAGCCGTCAAGGGCATCTTCGCCGTGGGTGACATGACGGGTCGCCAGATGCTGGCGCACAAGGCCATGGCCGAGGGCGTGGTAGCGGCTGAGACCATCGCGGGCCGATCGCCTCGTCCGGTGGACTACGGCAACGTCCCCTCGTGCACGTATTGCCGTCCCCAGGTCGCGTCGATCGGGCTCTCCGAAGCGGCGGCGAAGGCCGACGGACGCGAGGTGAGCGTGGGCCGTTTTCCCTTCACGGCCAACGGCAAGGCGGTGGCGCTGGGCGAGACGGAGGGCTTCTTGAAGGTGGTGGCCGACAAGCGGACGGGAGAAATCCTCGGCGTGCACATCGTGGGACCCGAGGCGACGGAGCTGATCCACGAGTTCGCGGTGGGGCGGACGCTCGAGGCTACGCTCGAGGAGATCATTCACACGATCCACGCCCACCCGACCCTGTCCGAGGCCTCGCTCGAAGCCACCCTCGCCGCGCTCGGCCAGGCCATCCATATCTAGCTTTTTCCCTGCGTCCTATCTCGCGCTTCTGGCTCGCTCTCCGCCAAGTCGCTCCAATCTCGCCTGGGCCTCTCGAAGCCCGGGATCGAGCCTGAGCGCCTCACGGAACTGGACGGCGGCTTCGTCCACGCGCCCGAGTCCGGCCAGTATGTTGCCCAGGTTGTAGCGGGCGACCGCGTCCGCGGGCCGTATGCGCACGGTCTCGCGGAACTCCTCGAGCGCCTCTGCCGGCCGCCCTTGGCTGACGAGCGCTCGGGCCAGCCCGTCGTGTGCCTCGGCGAGGTCGGCGCGAAGCCGCAAGGCCTCCCGGTAGTGCTCGATGGCCTCGGCCGGGCGTCCCTTGTCGGCGAGCGCCCGTCCGAGGTTGTTGTGAGCTTCCGCGTAGCCGGGCAGGCGTTGCAGGGCCTGCCGGTAACGCTCGATCGCTTCGTCGGTGCGACCCTGCGCGGCCAGAGCCGCGCCGAGGTTGTTGTAGGAGAACGCGGCGTCAGGCATGAGCCGGACCGCCTCCTCGTCGTGACTGATCGCCTCCGCGAGGCGCCCTTGCTTGGAGAGCTCGACGCCGAGCGCGCTGTGGATGCGCCCGGACCTCGGATTCAGCCGGAGCGCCTCCTCGTAGTGAGAGATGGCGTCCGCTATCCGTCCCTGCTCGGCGAGCAGCGAGCCGACGCTCGCGTGGGCCATCGCCGAAGGAGCCGCGGCAAGCGCCTGAGCCCAGAAGGTGCCCGTGTCGTGCCAGACCTGCGTCTGCCGCCACGTCAGGACGCCGAGGGACGCGCTCACGATCAGCACGATAGGCAGCGTCCATTCCGCCGCCGATGAGACCGATCGTGTCCGTCGGAGGTGAAGCCAGCCCGCCCCGAGGCCCCCGGCGACCAGGAGCGTCCAGCCCACGCTGGCCAGATAGCTGTAGCGATCGGCCGCGATCTGGGGCCCGTTGTGCACGATGCCCGAGACGGGGAGAAGAATGACGATATAGCTCATCCAGACGGCAGCGAGGACCGGCCAGCGACGTCGCATGGCCACGGCCGCGACGCTGATCGCGAGCACCACGAGCCCGCTCAGCACGAATGAAGGCGACCGCCACCGGATGGGGTCCGGTAGCTCGTAGAGCGGCGACAGGTTCAGGGGCACGAGCGTCTTCCAGAGGTAGAAGGCGGGTGAGAAGCACGCGAGGCTCAGCCGCTCGACGAGCCCAAACCGACTCAATGTCGTGACGCTCCCGATGAGCTGGGCAATGAAGGCGGCGACGGCGGCCACGGCGCTGCAGAGGAAGAAGGGAATCTTTTCCCGGAGCACGCGCCGTTGATCGGCCTCCCGCAGGACGCTCACGTGGAGGCTGAGTCGCTTCAGGGGATAGACGTCCAGCACGAGCAGAATCACCGGCAGGCTCACCGCCATGGATTTCGAGAGCAACGCAGCGGCGCAGGCGGCAATGGCTCCGCCGTACCACAGTCGCCGCCCCCGCGCCGGGACCGTCGGAGCGTCGCACGCGTGGAGATAGGCGAGGACGGCGAGCAGGTAGAAGAACGCGCAGAGTACGTCTCGCCGCTCGGTCGCCCACGCCACGGATTCGACACGCAGCGGGTGCAAGGAGAACAGGAGGGCCGCCGCCATGGCGGCGATCCGGAGACCGAGCCACTCGGCGGAGAGAGCGGGCACTGCCACCGCCAGGAGTCGAACGGCGATCAGATAAACCAGGACGGCATTGGCGGCGTGAAGGAGCAGATTCGTCAGGTGATAGCCGAAGGGGTCCATGCCCCACACGACGTAGTCGAGCCCGAAGGTCAGCCAGGTGACGGGGATGTAGTGACCCATGTGGACGGTGGTGAACATCCACTTGAGCTGGGTCCAGCCGAGCCCTCGGTAGGACGCGTTGTCGCTGAGGTTGCCGGTGTCGTCCCAGTCGACGAAGCCATTGTCGAACGTGGGAAAAAAGGCGAGGAAGGTCAGAACGGCAACGGTGGCGGGGATCGCGGCGCCCCACCATCCGTCGATTTTTTCCGTGGAGATCGGGCCGGGCCGGGCGCCGCCGAGGCGGGCGGCCGCCCGCCCGTGTCGGCGGCCGCCGGACTTTCCTCGGTCTGGCCTCGCGATGTCTCCGTCTCCTGCAGGTCTAGCCCTCGTTCCGGTCCTTGCCCATCTCCTCTTTCATGGCCGAGCGGCCGGCCTCGAAGGCTCCGACCAGGCGGTTGCGCTGCTCTTCGAAGTACTCGCGGCCCTTGCCGAAGAGGTCGCCCGCCTTCTCCTGCGCTTCCTCCGCCGCCGCCTGCGCTTTCTTGAGCCACTCCTGCCCGTGCTCCGTCAGAAGCTCGCGGGCCTCGGTTCCCGTCTTGGGCGTCAGCAGCATCGTCGCGGCCGCTCCCGCGATGGCGCCGAGGAAGAACCAGCCCAGATAGCCTGCTGCGTCCCCACCACGCTGATCCGACATGATCGCGTCCTCCTTCCTAGTTCCTGAGCCTCGACACAAACACCTTGAGCGCCGTCCGGAGGCCCGAGCCGACGCCGCTGATCCCGCGGAAGGACGCCAGGCTGTTCGCCACGCCCACCACCCGCGCGATCTTGAAGGAGATGTCCTCCACACGGCGGACCACGCCGCTGATCCGATTGACCTCGCGGTTCGCCGATTGCGACAGCGTCCGCACGTCCGCCGCCAGCGCCTCCACCTGGCTCGCCAGCGGGCGGATCTCCCGCTCCACCAGCTGCAGCACGATCTCCGCTCGGGCCGTCGCGCGCCTGAGTGACGCCAGGGTTACCACGAGTGCCACGGTGAGCACCACGGCGCAGATTACGAGCACGGTCTGGGCCAACGGAGTCATAGGCCGCGAAGTATGCCAGACGGCTCCTCGCGAAGTCAAACGGATAGCAGAAAAGGTCGCGCATTCATTGACTTTCCGGACGACGGACCTCTATACTCCATGCGAAAGGCAGGAGCGCACCGCCGGGCACTCCCCGACGTCGGCCACTGCAAGGAGCCGCACCCATGTCCCTCCAGGATCGTTTCGAGGAGCTCTCTCGCCGCAACCAGCAGGCCGACGCGGCCGGCGGACCGGAGCGGATCGAGCGGCAGCACAAGGCGGGGAAGAAAACGGCCCGCGAGCGACTCGAGATCCTCCTCGACAAGGGCTCGTTCGCCGAGGTGGACCGCTTCGTGGTCCACCAGAATCACGACTTCGGCATGGACGCCCAACGCATCCCGGGTGACGGGGTGGTGACGGGCTCGGGGCGCGTCCACGGCCGCCCCGTCTTCGCGTTCGCCCAGGATTTCACCGTCTTCGGCGGGTCGCTCTCCGAGGCGTACGCGCGCAAGATCTGCAAGATCATGGACCTCGCGATGAAGACGGGGGTGCCCGTCATCGGGCTGAACGACTCCGGAGGCGCGCGGATCCAGGAGGGCGTCGTCTCGCTCGCGGGCTATGCGGACATCTTCCTGCGCAATACGCTGGCCTCGGGGGTCGTGCCGCAGATCTCCGCCGTCATGGGCCCGTGCGCGGGAGGAGCCGTGTACTCGCCGGCCATCACCGACTTCGTCGTCATGGTCAAGCACTCGTCCTACATGTTCGTGACGGGTCCCGACGTCATCAAGGCGGTGACGCACGAGGACGTCTCCTTCGAGGACCTGGGCGGCGCGACGACGCACGGCTCGACCTCCGGCGTCGCCCACTTCGCGGCGGAAAGCGAGGAGGAGTGCCTGGCCCTCATCCGCGAGCTCATGACGTTCCTGCCTCAGAACAACCTGGACGATCCGCCGGTGCGGGCGACCACCGATCCCGCCGACCGGACGGACGAGGAGCTGCAGACGGTCGTCCCCGCCCAGCCGAACAAGCCGTACGACATCAAGGACATCGTGCAGCCGGTGCTCGACGACCGGTACTTCTTCGAGGTGCACGCCGGCTACGCTCCCAACATCGTGGTCGGCTTCGGCCGGCTCGGCGGCCGGCCCGTCGGCGTGGTGGCCAACCAGCCCGCGCACCTGGCCGGCTGTCTCGACATCAGCGCATCGCTCAAGGCGGCGCGCTTCGTCCGCTTCTGCGACTGCTTCAACATCCCGCTCGTCACCTTCGTGGACGTGCCGGGTTTCCTGCCGGGGACGGCGCAGGAGTTCGGAGGTATCATCAAGCACGGGGCGAAGCTGCTCTACGCCTACTGCGAGGCGACGGTGCCGAAGCTGACCGTCATCACGCGCAAGGCCTACGGCGGCGCCTACGACGTCATGTCCTCGAAGCACATCCGGGGCGACGCCAACTTTGCCTATCCCACGGCCGAGATCGCCGTCATGGGCCCCGACGGGGCGGTGAGCATCCTCTACAAGCGGGAAATGGACGCGGCAAAGGACCCGGGGAAGCTCAAGGACGAAAAGGCCCGCGAGTACCGCGAGAAGTTCGCCAACCCGTACGCCGCCGCCGAGCGCGGGTACGTGGACGAGGTCATCGAGCCCAAGGATACCCGCCGCCGGTTGATCCAGGCGCTCGAGGTGCTGCACACCAAGCGGGACTCGAACCCGCCGCGCAAGCACGGAAACATTCCACTGTGAACGAGCGGCCGCTATGACGCCCGAAGAGAAGAAGCGGCTCGACGACGCAAGGCGCGAGTGGGAAGCGCGCACGCTCAAGCCCGCGCTCGAGAAGTCGCCCGACCGGCCGGGGCTCTTCGTGGGCTCCGACGGCGCGCCGCTCGAGCGCGTCTACACGCCGGAGCACACGGCGGCCCAGGACTATCTGCGTGACGTGGGGTTCCCCGGCGAGTTTCCGTACACGCGCGGCGTCCAGCCCACGATGTACCGCGGCAGATTCTGGACCATGCGCCAGTACGCGGGCTTCGGCTCGGCGGCGGAGACGAACCGGCGCTACCGCTATCTTCTCGAGCAGGGACAAACGGGCCTCTCGGTGGCCTTCGACCTCCCGACGCAGATGGGCTACGACGCCGACCACGCGATGGCGAAGAGCGACGTGGGCAAGGTGGGCGTGTCCATCTCGAGCCTTCGGGACATGGAGGAGCTCTTCGCGGACATCCCGCTCGACCGCGTGTCCACGTCCATGACCATCAACGCCACCGCCTCGATCCTCCTGTGCCTGTACATCGCCGCCGCGGAAAAGCAGGGGATAGCGGCGGACACGCTTGCCGGCACCGTCCAGAACGACATCCTCAAGGAGTACATCGCGCGGGGCACGTACATCTACCCGCCCACGCCGTCGATGCGGCTCATCACCGACATGTTCGCGTTTTGCAAGGATCGCGTGCCGCGCTGGAATACGATCTCCATCTCGGGCTACCACATCCGCGAAGCCGGATGCACGGCGGCGCAGGAGGTGGGCTTCACCCTCGCCAACGCCATCGCCTACGTCACCGCCGCGCGGGTGGCGGGGCTCGGAGTAGACGAATTCGCGCCGCAGCTGTCCTTCTTCTTCAACGCCCACAACCACCTCCTCGAGGAGGTGGCGAAGTTCCGCGCGGCCCGGCGTCTCTGGGCGCGGATCATGACCGAGCGCTTCGGAGCGCGCGATCCGCGCTCCTGCATGTTGCGCTTCCACGCGCAGACGGCGGGCAGCATGCTCACGGCCCAGCAGCCCGAGAACAACATCGTGCGGGTGGCCGTCCAGGCGCTGGCCGCCATTCTCGGAGGCTGCCAGTCGCTGCACACCAACTCGATGGACGAGGCCCTCGCCCTGCCCACCGAGGCCTCCGTGCGCCTCGCCCTCCGCACCCAGCAGGTGCTCGCCCACGAGTCCGGCGTCGCCGACACCGCGGATCCGCTGGGAGGCTCGTACGCGGTGGAAGCGATGACGCGCCGGATCGAGGAGGAGGCCGAGACCTACATCGCCAAGATCGACGGCCTCGGCGGCTCCGTCAGCGCCATCGGCTTCATGCAGCGCGAAATCCAGGAGGCGGCGTACCGCTACCAGCAGGACGTCGAGTCGAAGGCGCGCCTCGTGGTGGGGGTCAACGAGTTTGTCATCGACGAGCCGCCGGCCGCCGGTCTCTTCCAGGTCGATGCCGCCGTGGGCGCGGCGATGGCTGAGCGCCTCGATGGTCTCAGGCGCACACGCGACGCAGGAGCCGCGGCGCGGGCACTCGAGGCCGTGGGCCGGACCGCGCGCGGCCGCGACAACCTCATCCCGTTCATCCTCGACGCCGTGCGCGCGCAGGTGACGCTCGGCGAGATCTGTGATGCGCTGCGGAGCGTCTTCGGTGTCCATCAGCCGTCGGTTGTCTTCTAGGATCCTCACCCCGGCCCTCTCCCTGGGAGGGAGAGGGGGCCCTGATTCGCTCGCCCCCGGAGGGGGAGAGGGTAGGGTGAGGGGGCGGGTGACCATGGCACTTGCCTTGGTCTTGGTCGTCACGATGGCCGGGCCCGCCCAGGCGGGCATCGCGGACCAGGTCGGCGCTACCTTCGGTTTGATGCTCCAGGACGTGGTCACCGCGTTCCCGGCCGTCGAGGGCTTGGTGGTACAGGTGGACGGCGAGAACCTCTACCTGGACCTGGGCACGAAGAACGGCGTGCTCCTCGGCCAGGAGTTCACCGTGTTCCGCAAGGGCGAAGTTTTTCATCTCCCGGGCTCGGGCAAGCCGCTCGGCCGGTACGAAGAGGTCCTCGGCTACGCCCAGGTGCAGCGCGTGGAGACCAGCTTCTCGGAGGCCCTCTTCGTTCCCGTAGAGGGCCGGCCGCAGCCTCGACCAGAGGACGGCGCACGCATCACGCGCGGGCGCATACGCGTCGCGGTCGTTCCGCCGGTCGACCTGACCACGGGCAAGGCTGACCTGCGCCGCGTGCCCTTCATGCTGGCGCTCGCCATGGACCAGACGCGCCGGTTCCAGAGCGCGGACTCGGGGCAGGTCAACGAGGTCTTGCTGAACAGCAAGACCAAGGGCGAGGAAATGCTCGTGCGGCCGGACCGAGCGGTGACGCTGGGCAAATCCCTCGACGTGACCGGTTGGCTGATCCCCGTGCTCATCGAGCGGCGGGGCATCACCTACCTCGACGTGACGTGGATATCGGCGGTCACGGGGGCCGCGCTCTTCTCGCGGCGCCAGGCGCTCACGCGCTCCGAGGGCGCCGGTGAGCAGCGCTTCCCCTGGGAGCCGCGCTCCGAGGACTGACCCGCGGCGAATCTGCTATGCTGGAGGCCCGATGAACGCCACCGCGCTCCGTCTCCTGGCCGGCCTGGCGCTGGCGGCAGCTTCTTTGGCAGGCTGCGGAGAGCTGCCGAGCCTGCGGGAGCTGGCGGGGCTACCCAAGGACAGCGATCCCAGCGTCGACATCAAACCGGCGGAGAACAAGTGGCTCCTCATCAAGAATCCCCGCTTCGGTGACGTGCCGAGCGAGCCCGAGTACATCTGGGTGGAAGACGACAAGGTTCCCACCACCATGGGCACCCTGATCTTCGGGAAGGATAGCCTCATCGCGGCGCCCGAGATCGTGGCCAAGTACGGCGCGCCCCCGGGCGGCGGACGCGTCAGCCCGCGACAGAAGATGGCCGTGTCCGTCGAGCCGACGCCTCCGCCGCCCAAGGCGGGCGCGGCCGCTGCGAAGGGCGGCACCACGCAGGCGGCCGGGGTGGCCGCATTGCCGGCCAATCGCGGCTTCGTGGTCTTCGTCGACACGAGCCGGGTCGTGATCGACCTCAACGGAAAGGACGGCATCAGGCCGGGCGCCCAGGTCAGCGTGCGCCGCGACAAGATCGCCATCGTCCACCCGGTCACCGGCGAGCTCCTGGGCGAGCTGGACGAGGAGGTGGCCACGGGCCGCGTGACCGAGGTCAGGGACAAGTTCTCCGTGGTCGAGCTTTCGACTGTCTCCTCAGGCAACCAGGTCAAGGTCAAGGACCGGGTCGTCATCAGATGATCCTCCACCGCTCGGCGATGACCACGACCCGCTGGCGTTGACCCACCCCTGTGGCGCTCGATCGGTCTATGCCGATTCAAGCAGGCCAGTGAAAGCCCCGACGCCGCTGGAGGCGCTCCTCAAGGAGCGTGTCGCGCAGGCCGTGGGTCCCGAGATGCGTGCCATCGAGGAGGCCATTGCGCATTCGATCTCATCGCCCGTCGGGTTGATCCACGAGATGGGCGACTTCATCGCCGGCGCCGGCGGCAAGCGGCTCCGGCCCATCCTCCTGCTCATGGCGGCACGGGTGGCGGGCTACGGCGGCCCGCGGGCCGTGCGCATGGGCTGCGTGGTCGAGCTCCTGCACACCGCGACCCTCATCCACGACGACGTCGTGGACCAGGCGCCGCTCCGGCGCGGCCGTCCCTCGGCCAACGCGCGCTGGGGAGACGACGCCTCCATCCTCGTCGGCGACCACCTCTACTCGAA
>JBKPBU010000079.1:0-2473 GCA_046727015.1 Candidatus Methylomirabilota bacterium
TGGTTCGACAAGTTCTCCGCCGAGTGGGGTGACAAGAACGGCGTCAAGGTGAAGGTCGACCACATCCCGCATCTCGAGATCCCGGCCCGGATGGCCGCCGAGTACGCCGCCGGGGCAGGGCACGACATCATCAACAACAACTCGACCATCCTGGCCCGGCTCTACTACAAGTCGCTGCTCGATCTGACTGACGTCTACGATGGGCTCGGCAAGAAATACGGCGGGTGGATCCCGTCGGCGAAGTCGCCGATCGAGGTGGAGGGCAAGATCTACGGTATCCCGCAGTACTACATCCTGCTCCCCATGCTCTGGCGGAAGGACCTGTTCGAAGCGAACGGCCTGAAGCCGCCGGACACCTGGGAGCTGGCGCGAGTGGCGGCGCGGACGCTCAAGCCCAAGGGCAACCCGTGCGGCATCGCCTTCTCCCACTGCAACGACGCGAACCTCGTCTGGCGGTCGGTGATGTTCAGCTTCGGAGCGACGGAGGCCGACGCGTCGGGTGACAACCCCACCATTGACTCGAAGGAGATGCGGGAGGCGCTCCGCTTCGCCAAGGCGCTGTTCGACGAGGGAATGACGCCCGAGGTCTTCTCCTGGGACGACGCCTCGGACAACCGCTTCCTCGCATCCGGCATCGCCGGTTGGATTCACGACGCCATCTCGGCCTATCGCACGACCGAGTCCACGAACCCGACCGTCTTCAAGAACACGTATGTCGGACTCGAGCCCGCAGGGCCGAGCGGCAAGCGCGTGCACTGCGTGGCGCCGATCGTCTTCCTGTCGTGGAAGTTCTCGAAGAACCCGCAGGCCGTCAAGGAATACCTGACCGCTCTCGGGGATGCCGACAAAGACGGCATGATCGCGAGCACCGGCTACAACATGCCCTTCCTGAACGACAACGCCAAGAAGCCAATGCCGATCCTGGGGGCCGATCCGAAGCTGCAGGTCCTCCAGGACTTCCCCAAGATCGTCGCGTTCTTCGGGTATCCCGGGCCGTACACACCTCAGATCCAGGAAGTGGGACTTCTGTTCGTGCTGCCCGACATCTTCACCCGCGTTGCGCGCGGGACGTCGGTCGACGAAGCGCTGAAGTGGGGAGTCGGCGAGTACCGCCGGATCTTCTCCAAGCACAAGAAGGCATGACGGCACCGCTGGGCGGCGGCTCGGAATCGACGACGAGGGCCGCCGCCCAGCCCCTCTCCGTGCGGCCGAGCGCCGCCGCCCGGTGGTGGCGCACCAACACCAGCCGGCGCCTCGCGTTCGGCTACATGCTGCTTGCGCCCGCGGCGCTTTACGTCCTGCTCCTGGTCGGCATCCCCTTCCTCTTCTCGCTCTACCTCGCCATGAGCGACGCCAGCGTCGGCGACCAGGTGTCGACCTTCGTCGGCCTCGGCAACTTCCGCGCCGCCTGGGAGATGGACACCTTCCGGGACGCGCTGCGCAATAGCATCGTGTTCCTGGTGGTCGCGGCCATCTTCAAGAGCATTCTGGGCACGAGCTTGGCCTTTCTCCTGCTGCAGAACTTCAAGGGGAAGAAGCTCGTGCGCGCGCTCGTCGTCATCCCGTTCACGCTGCCCATCACCGTCAGCGTGCTCTCCTGGAAGTGGATGTACGACTCGCAGTTCAGCGTGATCAACTGGGGCCTGCACAAGGCAGGGCTCATCGGCGGCTACGGATCGGAGAGCTGGCCCATCTGGCTCGGCCAGCCGCATCTGGCCCTCCTCGCCTGTATCGGCGTCAACGTGTGGCGGTCCTTCCCGTTCTCGGCCATCGTGCTCCTCGCCGGGTTTACGTCGGTGCCCAACGAGGTGCTCGACGCCGCCAGGGTCGACGGCTGCTCCTTTTTCCAGCGGTTCCGCCACGTCGTCGCGCCGATGATCTTCCCGATCCTCATCATCGGCTTCCTCTTCGACACGGTGTTCACGCTATCCGACCTGAGCGTGGTGTACGTTCTGACGCAGGGCGGTCCGGGCAGCGCGACCATGATCCTGCCCATGCTCGCCTACCAGATCGGCATCCAGGCGGGCAGCCTCGGCCGGGGCTCGGCGATCGCGCTCATGCTGGTGCCGCTGCTCTTCCCCGCGCTCTTCCTGATGCTCCGGAACCTGAAGCGGAGGGACTGGTGAACGCCGCGGCCGTACCCCGCACGCATCGTCAGAAGGAGATTCGGCGCCATCTGCTTCTCTACGCTGGGGTGACGCCGTTTCTCCTCATCGCGGTCTTCCCGATATTCTGGATGGCGGTCACGGCGTTCAAGCAGGAGCCGGATCTCTACCGCATGGGCAACATCCCCTTCTGGTTCAACCTGCCGCCGACGCTCAAGAACTTCCAGACCCTCTTCTACCAGACGAACTACGGCTACTGGATCGTCAATACCATGACGATCTCCGCGTGGGTCGCGCTCATCACGCTGCTGACGGCCGTGCCTGCCGGGTACGCCCTCGCCCGGCTCAGGCTGCCTGGCTCGGAGAAC
>JBKPBU010000080.1:0-3121 GCA_046727015.1 Candidatus Methylomirabilota bacterium
CATGGCCTTTCCCCGGCTATTTCTCCAGCAGTTTCTTGAACTCCTGTTCCAGCAGGGGCGCCACCTCGAAGAGGTCGCCCACGATGCCGTAGTCGGCGATCTTGAAGATCGGCGCCTCCGGATCCTTGTTGATGGCGCAGATCACCTTGGACGTCCGCATGCCCGCCAGGTGCTGGATAGCGCCCGAGATGCCGAAGCCCAGGTAGAGCTTCGGCGAGATGGTCCGTCCCGTCTGGCCGATCTGGAAACGGTGAGGCCGCCATCCGGCGTCCACCGCCGCGCGCGAGGCCCCGACGGCGGCGCCGATTACCTTCGCGAGCGATTCCAGGATGACGAAGTTCTCCGGCCCCTTGAGCCCGCGCCCGCCCGAGACCACGATCTCCGCCTCCGCGAGCTCCGGCAGCCCCGTCGCTGAATCCTCGCGGCGCTCGACCAGGCTCATGGCGGCGGCGGGCAGCGTGACCGCCGGCTTCTCGACGATCGGCCCCGCGCCCGGCTGCGATTCGGCCGGCTTGAAGACATTGGGCCTGAGCGTCGCGAGCCAGGGCGTTTTGGCCCAGGTCGTCTTGGCCAGCAGCTTGCCTGCGTAGACCGGCCGAGTCGCCGACAGCTTGCCGCCCTCGATCGCCAGCGCGGTCGCGTCTGCCGAGAGCCCCGCGCCCAGGCGGGCAGCCAGGCGCGCCATCAGCTCGCGCTGCCGCGTCGTCACCGCGGCGAACACGGCCTGGGGTGACTCCTTCTGGACGAGCTCGGCCAGCACCGGCACCCACACCTCCCCGCGGTACGGAGCGAACTCGGCGTTCTCGAGAAGCAGGACGCGCTTGGCGCCCCATTCTCCGAGCTGCTTGACGCCGCCCTCGCTTGCCTTGTCGGTGAGCCACACCGCCTCGGCCTGCCCGCCCGCCTGCGAAGCCAATCGCGTCGCCTCGCCCAGCACCTCGGCCATCACCTTCTTCGGATTGCCCTGCCTGTCGTCTTCGACCAAACACCAAAATGCCCCAGCCATGTCTATGTCGTCTCCCGTGTGCGGTTAGGCGGCGGTTAGATTGCTTTGGCGTCCTGGCGAAGGGCCCTCACCAGTTCCTTGGCGGCCTCGGCCGCTTCGCCCGGGATGATGCGCCCGGGGGGTCGCGGCGGCAGCATCTCGAGCTTGACGACCGACAGCGCAGGCGCCTCGGCCGTCAGGCCGAGATCGGCGGCCTTGACGTCCTTGATCTCCTTCTTCTTGGCGCCCATGATGCCCTTGAGCGTCGGATAGCGGGGCTCGTTCAAGCCCTTCTGCGCCGACACCACTGCCGGCAGCGGCACATCGAAGAGCTCGAGCCCGCCCTCGACCTGCCGCCCCACGCGGACAGCCTTGCCCGCCTCGTCCACCGACTCCTCCATGATCCAGGACGCGCACGGCCAGCCCAGGAGTTCCGCGACGGCCGCGCCGACCGCGCCCATGTCGTCGTCGATGGCCTGACGGCCGAAGAGCGCCAGCCCCGGCGCCTCCTGCTTGATCACGGCGGCCAGCGCGCGCGCCGTCATGAGCGTGTCGGCCTGTTCCCAGGCGGGGTCGTTGAGGTGAATGGCGCGATCGGCGCCCATCGCGAGGCACGAGCGCAGAGCCTCCTTCACGCGGTCGGGGCCGAGCGAGACCACGACCACCTCGCCCTGCCCGCGCTTCTCCTTGATCCGGAGCCCCTCCTCCACGGCGAACTCGTCGTACGGGGAGACGATCCACGTGATGCCCGCCGTCTCGATGGCCTTGGGATCCGGCCCGATCTTGACCTGGGTCGCGGTGTCCGGCACCTGCTTGATCATCACGAGAATCTTCATGCGGTGGGGCTCCTGTCGTAGTGAAGTTGGCGCGTGATGCGGAAGCGGTCGCCGGGAATGAACACCCGGTCGTACACGATGGGGCGCGACTCGGCGTCGGTCGAGACGCGGTCGGAGCGGAAGCAGGGCACGCCGGGCGCGCAGCCGAGCTCGCGCGCCGCGCGGGCCGGCAGGGTCTCGGCGGAGACGGTCTCACGCGCCGCGGTGATCTCGATGCCGAGCTTGAAGGCAAGCGCCTGGCGGAGCGGGGTGACCGCGAGGTCGGCCTTCGCCACCTCCTCCCCGAGCGCCTCGGGCAGGTGTGAGGCCTGGAAGCTCGTGGGATGCCCGTCCACCAGCCGCAAGCGCTCGAGCACGAAGACGCGGGCGCCAGAGTCGAGGCCGAGCTCGCGCGCCGCGTGCCGATCAGCCCGGGCGCGCTGGGTGCGGAGAAAGCGCGTGGCGACCTTCTCGCCCACAGCCGTGAGGTCTTCGGCGAAGGCGCGGAAGTGGAGGATGTCGTAGTCGACGGATGGCGACGCCGCGAAAGTGCCGAGGCCGTGCCGGCGCGTGATCAGACTCTCTCGTTCCAGGACCTCGAGCGCCTGACGCAGGGTCATGAGCGTGACGCCGAAGTCCTCAGCGAGACGCCTCTGGTTGTCGAGGCGCTCGCCCGGCCCAATGCTGCCGGAGCGAATCCGCTCACGCAGGACCTGCGCGATCTGATGGTACCGGGGCACTCGTGCTCTCACGGGAGATCCCTCACTCCTATTTCGGGTGTTCTAGAACTCTGGTGGCCGCTCAACGCCGTCGTCGAGCTACGGGCGGGATTCCAACAGGAACGATCGGCAGTTACGGCAACCGAAAGGATTGTAACTGGTGAAACCGACCCCGGTCAAGGGGCCCGGCGAGGGCCTATTCGCTGGCCAAACGCTGGGAGAGTGCGATCAGGCCCGCCAGCTTTGCCGCCGCCGCTCCCGAGTCGACGGACTGGGCGGCTAGCGCCACGCCTTCCTTGAAGTCGTGCGCCTTGCCGCCCACCACGAGAGCGGCCGCCGCGTTCATCAGCACGATGTCGCGGCGCGGTCCCGCCTCGGCGGCCAGCACGTGACGGACGATCTCGGCGTTCTCCTCGCGGTCGCCCCCGCGCAGGTCCTGAAGCGAGGAGCGCGGCAGTCCAAAGTCCTCGGGGCGCACGGTCGAGCTCCGCACCACTCCCTCGCGGACCTCGGAGATGTGACTGGGGCCGGTGTTGGAGATCTCGTCGAGCCCGTCGTCACCGTGGACCACGTAGGCTCTCAGCGTGCCGAGCTCGGCGAGG
>JBKPBU010000081.1:0-6706 GCA_046727015.1 Candidatus Methylomirabilota bacterium
GCGCGGCGGCTGGGGCGCGACCATCGTGGTCCTGAGGCTTTAGCCGCCACGGTCAAGGTTGTCCTAACGTGAATCGCGGGCGAGGCCGCGAGGTCAGTCCGTCACGCCGGGGGCACGCGCATCGCCGGCGACTCGTGGCTGGTGAAGCCTACGCTTCCGCCAGTCCCGCCTTCCGTAGGCCGTCGAGAAAACGCTCCTGGTCGGCCGCGCGGCGGAACGGGCGCTTCAAACGGTGATCGCTCAGCGTCAGGCCTGGGAGCTGACGCACGCACTCGTCCAGGGCGATCCGCGCTTCGTCGAGGCGCCCCGCGTGTCCCAGGGCCGAGGCCAGGATCGCGTGCGCGTCGGCGAAGGCGGCGTTCCAGCCGATCGCCAGGCGCGCGCTCTCCGCCGCCTGGTCGAAGCGCTCCGCGCCGAGATGCGACCACGCTTCCACGACGCGCCAGATCACTATCAAGAGATCGCGCGGACTCAGCCGTATCGCCTCCTGGACAGTCTCGATCGCCAGATCGTGCTCACCGCCGAACGCGTTGACCACGCCGACATATCCGTGCGCGAAGCTGGAGTTCGGGTTCAGCTCGATCGCGCGCCGCAACCGCCGCATGGCGTCGTCGTGCCGCCCCGAGAACAGATCGTGAATCGCCAACGAGGTATGAGCGGCCGCATCCTGATCGTCGGACGCCACCGCTCTCTGGGCCAACTCACCCATGCGAGCCATCGCGGCCGGCGGCGAGTCCGTCCAACCAAAGATGGCAGCGAAATGGAGGGAGAAGGCCAGATCGCCCAGGGCGACGGCGTTGTCCGGCTCCTGCGCCAGCAACTCTTCGATCAACCGGCCCGCCTCTCGGAAGTCCACGGCCGTGAATCGCCTGATGTGCCAGTGGGCGCGCATGATCCGATCCCACGTATCCAACTCGGCGGCCGTCTTGCCTTTTGAATGCTGGATCTCCGCCATCACGATCCCCGGTGCGATGGACCCGATGATGCTCCGCGTGATCTCGTCCTGGACCGCAAACAGATCGATCAGCGCACGGTCGTAACGCTCCGCCCACACGTGGCGGCCGCTCGTGGCATCGATGAGCTGGGCCGTGACCCGGATCGTCGTGCCGGCCCGCCGCACACTCCCCTCCAGCACGTAGCGGACATTCAGGTCCTTCGCCACCTTGCGCACATCGATCGATTGCCCGCGATAGCTGAACGACGAGTTCCGCGCGATCACGAAGATGGAATGAAACTTCGACAGCTCGGTGATGACGTCCTCGCTGATACCATCGGCGAAGTACTCCTGCTCGGAATCGCCACTCATGTTCGCGAACGGCAGGACGGCGACGGAGGGCCGGTCGCGTCGCGCGACCGCAGGCTGGCCCGCATCCGACGGGGATGACGCAAGCTTCACCTCGTACGCCCGCAGCGAGGCCATGTTCTTGACCTCACGCTCGCCCATGTCCACGAACGTGACAGCGAGCCGATTCCGGACTGCGCCCTGCACCGCGTCCGAAACGGTGATCCCGCCGGGTGCGGCGAGCCCCTCCAGCCGCGCCGCGATGTTCACGCCGTCGCCGTAAACGGTACCGTCCGCCTTCTCGATCACGTCGCCGAGATGCACGCCGATGCGAAAGCGCATGCGTCGATCGTCGGATGCCGTGCGTGCGGCGGCTTCCAGGGCCTCCTGAACGGCCAGCGCAGCCGAGACCGCGCCGGTTGCCGAATCGAACACCGCGAGGACCGAATCGCCCGCCATGTCGATAACGCGACCTTGGCTGGACTCGATCCGGGAGCGGAAGATCGCTCGGGCGGCGTCCAGGGCGGCCACGGTCGCGTGCTCGTCCGCGGTCATTAGCCGAGAGTACCCCACGACGTCGGCAGCGAGGATGGCCGCGAGCCGCTGCCTGCCACGCGATTCAGTCAATAGCGTCGTCCCCCAGAGGTGCGCCGCGGACGGAACCCCGGCGAGGGTGACCGTCGGCGACACGATTCACCGTGAGAACGGGCGCGGGGCCACCGGATCGGCGGGATGCAGGATTGGGGAGCACTCGGCGCAGGGAAGGCGCGGGCGGGACCGGGGAACCCATCGCGAACTGGATCATCGGCGCGGTCATTCTGGTCCAGCGGCGGGACAGGCGTCAAGCGGCGCCGTTGAGACCCGGTCATTGGCGCCGACACGTTCGACTGCTGGATCCGCCCCCTTCAGGCGCGCCCGAGTGCCCCCTTTCCGGGCTCACGCCGACTGCAACTCGCCGACCGGCTGCTGCGGGTGCGCGGGTCGTTCTGGCATGTTTGGCGGCGGGTAGTCGCGGGCCCGCAGTTTGTGTGCCTCATAGTGACCTCTATGGGTCGCCCGCGACCATAAGAGCTCCGACCCTTAGTCCTTGTCGGCTCGCAGGAGGATCATCCGGTCCGTGAAGGACTCGATGTGTCCCTGCTCGACCTTGAAGCCGAAGGCCTCGCGGCAGCGCGCCGGCGCGTCCAGCACGATGCGCTCGAGGTCGGCCTTCGCCTGCGCGCTCATCCTCATCCGGCCGGTCCACTCCTCCCAGTTGCGCACCTTGCTGAGCATGCCCTCGTCGATCACGGTCAGCCCCGCCGCCTTGAGGAAGGCTGCCCACTCCCGCTGGGGCAGCGAGCGCACGTGCGAGGGATCGCGCCGCTTCTCGACGTCCAGGATGAACGCGGCCAGCTCCCGGTCATCGTGTCCCAGGATGTCCTGCACGAGGAACGAGCCGCCGGGCTCGAGCACGCGGGCGACTTCCTTGACGGCGGTCAGGATGGCGGGAAAGTGGTGCGCGGCGGTGCGGCACGTGACGACGCCGAAAGAGGCATCGCGGAAGGGCAGGGCCTCGACGTCGGCCGCCAGGAGCCGGACATTGGCCACGCCCTTGCCCCGGATGAAGCCGCGCGCGGCATCGAGCATCGGCAGCGTAAGGTCGGCGGCAATCACGACGGGGGTGAAGCCGGCGAAGGCGAGCGCGGTGTGACCGCCGCCCGTCGCGACGTCCAGCACGCGCGGGGAGGCGCGCCGGCGTCCCCACGCGACCAAGCGCTCGAGGTCCGCGCCTGCCGCGTGGCCCGCGCTCGTGACGTAGTCCTGGGCGCTCGGCCCGAACTGTGCCTGGACCTGCGCCTTCTGGCTGTCGCTCACGCGGCGGGGCCCTTGGGGCGCTCGGCCAGGTGGCGGAAGAGGAAGTCCGCGTCGAGTGGCGTCAGGTCGAAGCGCCGGCTGGCCTCGTTCACCAGCTTCACGCGGTCGGCGCCCGGCCGGTCGTGCAGCTGCTCGTCGATCCACATGATCGCCTGCTTGATCGGCGCCTCGCCCTGGGCCATCGCCGCTACTTCCCGCCTTCGCGCTCGAACTTGGTCTTCCACTCCTTGTTGACGTCCTCGATGCCGGGAATGTGCTTGATCGTGCTCCACGTGGCGCGCGCGGCGCCCCGCATGGCGTACATCAGGGTCTCGCTGATCTCGTCCTCGGTGGCGCCGGCTTGCTTCGCAGCCGCGAAGCGTCCGGGCACTCAGGACGTGCAGCCGGCCGCGGCCATGGCGGCCAGCGCGACCAGCTGCATGGTCTTGGGGTCGAGCGCGCCTTCCCGATAGTAGACGCCGGCGAATTCCTTCATCGCTCCCATGGGGCCCTCCGTAGGTCTTGGGGGTGAACAGCTGGTACCGCTCACAGGTCGCGCACCTGTCGGCGCGCCCGGTCGACGCTCTTCCGGTAGGTCTCGAACGATTCGATCAGCCGCGGCTTCCTCCCGCGTGCCCTGTCGAGGGTGAAGACCGAGAAGGTGATGTCGTGGGCGAGCGGAAAGTCGCGGTAGAGCTTGCCGGCGACCTTCTGGATCCGTTCCGTGTGCGTGATCTCGAAGGTGGCCGCCTGTCTCAGCGGCGGCACTCGCTCGCCGTGCTTGGTCCGCACCCACTTCATGCTACCGCCGAGGAGGTAGGACAGGAAGAGGCTGTCCACCAGCATGGACTCGGTCCACGGGATCTCCTTCTGATAGCCCGCGAGAAAGCGCGCGCCCGTGGCCTCGAGGAATCTCCGCGCCGTGTCGGGGGAGACGAAGTCGCAGGCGCCGACGATGTAGCCCGTGGTCGGGCTGGGCCGGCAGTACTCGATCAGGCTCTCGAGGCGGATGACCTTGTCGCCGAGCCCGGTCAGCTTCCGGTGCTCCCCGTGCGAGGAGATGTAGCAGACCTGGGGCTTGCGGTGGCGGCGCACTTCCCTGAGCAGCAGGCCTAGGTCGTAGTGCGAGTAGAAGCGGCGGTAGACCAGGTTGATGCGGAGGCCTTCCCAGTGCAGCGATTGGCGGATGGCCTTGAGATAGGGCAGCACGGAGGGCTCCTCGTTCAGGAGCTTGCCCTTCGGGTTCCACATCGACTCGAGGATGACCAGCCGCGACATTAGGCCGCGTATGATACCACCCGTCTCCCGGCCGGCGAATTGGATGATTCCAGAGCCATCCAATTGGCACTTTACATCGTATGAAGTGTCTGGATAATGGCTGACACGAGAGAATCGTGAGAATACCCCTCGACCGATCCCAGGACCGCAAGGGCCGGCTGCCGCTGGCGCGCCAAATCCAGCTGCACCTGGAACGGCTGATCAGCCAGAGGCTCCTCGCGCCGGGCGTGAAGCTGCCCGCGACGCGTGACCTCGCACACGATCTCGGCGTCAACCGGACGACCGTGGCGCAGGCCTACGAGGACCTGATCGCGGGCGGCTGGGCGCGCGCCCACGTGGGCCAGGGCACCTTCGTCGCCGAGCGGGCGCCGGCGCCGGACCAGTCCGCCGCCCACGCGCCGCCCTTCGAATGGACGGGCCACCTGTCCAAGGCGGCCCAGATCGTGGCGGCGGACGCGCGCCGCCGCGGCGCCTACAGTCAGATGGCCCGGACGGCCTCCGGCGTCATCTCCTTTGCCGGGGGCATGCCCGACAGCTCGCTCTTTCCGACCGACGCGTTCCGCCGAGTTCTCAACCGCGTCATCCGCGAGGAGGGGCGGGAGCTGCTCCAGTACTATCCGTCCTCCGGCTACCTCCCGCTGCGCCAGTTCCTCTCCGGGTACCTGCTCCGCTTCGGCCTCGAGGCGCGTCCCGAGGACATCCTGATCGTCAACGGCACGCAGCAGGGATTCGACCTCGTGGCGCGCACGTTGCTCGACCCCGGCGACTTCGTCGCCATCGAGCAGCCCTCGTACCCGCGCGCCATGCAGGTCTTCCGCGCCTTCGGCGCGCAGCTCCTGCCGGTGCCGATGGCGGGAGGCGGTCTGTCGGTGGACCACCTGGAGAGGCTGCTCGAGCGCCAGGCGCCCAAGCTCCTCTACTGTCAGCCGAGCGCGCACAATCCGACGGGGCTCCACATGCCCGCGGCGGCACGGCGCCGTCTGCTCGACGTGGCGACCCGCCACCGGCTGCCCATCGTCGAGGACGGCTTCGACGGCACGCTCTTCTACGGCGAGCGGCCGCCGGTGCCCCTGAAAGCTTCGGATGCCTCGGGGCAGGTGATCTACCTCGGCACCTTCTCGAAGATCCTCTTCCCGGGACTCCGTCTCGGGTGGATGGTGGCCCCGCCCGAGCTGATCGAGCGTCTCGAGATGGCCAAGCAGCTGGCCGACATCCATACGAGCCCGCTCATCCAGGCCGCCGTCTACCACTTCTGCCGTCAGCGCCTCCTCGATCGTCACCAGGCGCGCGCGCTCCGCGAGTACGCGCGGCGGCGCAACGCGCTCCTCGCCTCATTGGGCCGGCGCATGCCGCAGGGCGTGACGTGGACGGAGACCCAGGGCGGCTTCTCGCTGCTCCTCGAGCTTCCCGAGGGGCTCGACGCTGCGGCGCTCCTGCCGCGCGCTCTCGAGCGCGGGGTCACCTTCACGCCGGGCAACGCGTTTTTCAGCGACGGCGGCGGGGAACGGACGCTCCGGCTGTCCTTCTCCGCGGTGCCGTTCGGGCAGATCGAGGAAGGCGTGCGCCGGCTCGGGGACAGCATCCGCGAGGCACAGCGGCATCCGGACCGCGGCACCCGCGAGCGCGGCCCCGCCGTGCCGCTGGTCTAGAGGAGGATCGGGCGTGGACTTCGAGACCCTGGTGGCTCGCGGCGGGCGCGACGTGGCCTCGGCGAGCCGTCCGCTGACGCCGCCTATCTACCAGACCAACGTCTACGTCTTCGAGGATATGGACACGGTCGAGTCCGTGTGGGAGTCGAAGAAGCCGGGCTTCGTCTACGGCCGCTACGGCACGGCCAACCATACGATGCTCGAGGACCTCGTGGCCGCCCTCGAGGGCGCCGAGGCGGCCGTCGCGTGCGCCTCGGGCATGGGCGCGACCACGGCGCTGCTCTTCGGGCTCTTCCAGTCGGGCGACCACCTGGTGGCCGCCCGCGATCTCTACGGCTCCACCGCCGCATTCCTGGACGACGAAGGGCGGCGGCTCGGCATCGAGACGGTCTTCGTTGACGCGACCGATACGGCGGCCGTGCTCGCCGCGCTTCGCCCGAACACGCGGGCGGTCTTCGTCGAGTCACTCTCGAACCCGCTGCTTCGTCTCGTGGACCTGGACGCGCTCGCACCGGAGCTCACGAGGCGCGGCATCGATCTCATCGTGGATTCGTCCCTGGCCTCACCGGCCGTGCTCCGCCCCATCGAGCACGGCGCGACCATGGTCATGCACAGCCTGACCAAGTTCATCTCGGGCCACGGCGATGTCACGGGCGGCATG
>JBKPBU010000082.1:0-3212 GCA_046727015.1 Candidatus Methylomirabilota bacterium
CCACTACGGCCAAGGGATCTACGCCGTGCCGGAGCGCTTCCGGTCGAGGGCGCAGCTCCTGACCTTTCCCGAGAAGCCGGCGGCGCCCGCCGCGAGCCCCTCGTCGGCGGAGGGCGCCGTAAGCCAGGGGGCGCGCATCAGCTTTACCCCGGGCAAGCCCATCATGGTCTCGGCCAAGATCAACGGCGGGGACTCGGCGCAGCTCATGCTCGACACCGGGGCGTCGGTGACCGTGATCAACCCGCGCGTGCTGGCCGGCATGGGCATCGGCTCGCGCGAGGCGCTGCGGGGCTCGGTCAAGGGCGCCACCGGCTCGGCTGACGTGCTCTTCGTTCCCGTCGAGAGCATCGAAGTCGGTGGAGCGCGCTCGGGGCCACTTCGCGTGGCGGCGCACGACGTCGACCTGGGTCAGGGTGACGGACTCCTGGGCCGCGACTTTCTCGACCAGTTCACCGTCAACATCGACAGCACGGCAGGCGTCGTCACGCTCTCCCCCAAGTAGGCCGGCACGTGTTGCTCACGTCGACGGGCGCCCGGCGCCGGCTCTTCCGCGCGGCAGCGGCTCTCCTGGCCCTGACCTTCTGCCTGGCGCCCGCTGCGTATGCCCAGCTGTATCGATGGACCGACGACAGCGGCGAGACCCACTTCGGTCAGGGGCCCGAGAGCGTGCCGGAGCGCTACCGCAGTCGAGCCCGCTCCGTCGGCACCGTGGATCCGCCACCCGTGCCCTCGGGTCCGGTCGAGGCGAAGGTCACGGACGGCGTCACGCGTATCGCGTTCCCGCCGGGACGCCCCATCATGGTGACGGCGAGGATCAATGGGCGCGGCCTCGTGCAGCTCGTGCTCGACACCGGCGCCGACCGGACCATGATCAAGCCGGCCGCGCTGTTCGGCTTGGGGGTCAGCTACCAGGACGCGCCCAGGCTCCAGTTCCGCGGCGTGACGGGCGCCGCGTCCGCCTATCTCGTGAGCCTCGGGAGCCTGGAAGTGGGCGGGGCGCGCGTCGCTCCGCTGCGCGTGTACTCGCACGATGCCCAGATGGGCGGCAGCGCAGAGGGTTTGCTCGGCCGGGACTTCCTGAACTATTTTCGCGTCACCATCGACAACGTTCGCGGCGTCGTGGAGATCGCCCCCAGATAGTCCGAGGCCGCCCGACCGGCGGGCCCGCCGGCGAGGGGCTTTCTTGCCCTAAACGCTTATCGGTGTTACGTTTCTTCCTCTATGGATTACAAGGAAACGCTCAACCTCCCGAAGACCACTTTCCCCATGAAGGCCAACCTGCCCAAGCTCGAGCCCGACATGCTCGCGCGCTGGGAGGAGATGGACATCTACGCCCGCATCCTCCAAGCCTCGGAGAAGCGGCCCCTCTGGATTCTCCACGACGGCCCGCCCTACGCCAACGGGCACATTCACATGGGCCACGTGCTCAACAAGGTCCTCAAGGATCTGGTCGTCAAGTCGCGGGCGATGCTCGGCAACAATGCGGTGTACGTCCCTGGCTGGGATTGCCACGGACTGCCCATCGAGCACCAGGTCGACCTCGAGCTCGGCCTCGATCGGCCCGGCGTGGACGTGCGCCAGGCCATGGACCCCGTGGAGAAGATCCGCCGCTGCCGGGAGTACGCGCTTCGCTTCATCGACATCCAGCGTGAAGAATTCAAGCGGTTGGGAATCTTCGGCGACTGGGCGAACCGGTACGCCACGCTGGACCCCGCCTACGAGGCCGTCATCGTCCGCGAGTTCGGGCGCTTCGTGGGGCAGGGGGCCGTCTACAAGGGGCTGAAGCCGGTCCACTGGTGCATGTACTGCAAGACCGCGCTCGCCCAGGCCGAGGTCGAGTACGAGGACCAGAAGACGCCGTCCGTGTACGTGAAGTTCCCGATCAAGACGGCGTCGCCCGCGCTGGCCAAGGCGCTCGGTGCGCGCCGCGCCTCGCTCGTCGTCTGGACGACGACACCGTGGACACTGCCCGCCAATCTCGCCATCGCAGTGCACCCTGGCGAGATCTATACGGCCGTGGAGCTGGACGGCGAAGCGCTGGTGGTTGCCCGTCCGCTGGCGGACGCGTTCGCCGCGCTGCCGGCCCTCAAGGGACGGACGCGGCCGACGGACGTCGCCGTCCCGGGCGCCGCCCTCGAAGGCACGGTCTGTCGCCACCCCTGGATCGACCGGGACGCTCCGGTGCTCGGCGCGGACTTCGTGGCCATGGACACCGGCACCGGGCTCGTGCACATAGCTCCCGGGCACGGTGAAGAAGACTACGAGCTCGGGCGCAAGGCGGGCCTCAAGATCTACAACCCGGTGGACGACGACGGCCGCTTCATCCCCGAGGTCGCGCACTTCGCGGGGCTGACCGTGTGGGACGCCAACCCGAAGATCCTCGCGCACCTCAAGGAGGCCGGCGCCCTCGTCGCGGAGGTCACGCTCAGCCACGAGTACCCGCACTGCTGGCGGTGCAAGAACCCGACGCTCTTCCGAGCGACCGAGCAGTGGTTCATCTCGCTCGACAAGAACGGGCTCAGGGAGAAGGCGCTGGACGCCATCCGGAACGACGTGCGCTGGATCCCGGCGTGGGGCGCGGACCGCCTCTTCAACATGATCGCGCACAGGCCCGACTGGGTGCTCTCGCGCCAGCGGGTGTGGGGCGTGCCGATCGTGGCGTTCTACTGCCGCGCGTGCTCGGCGCTGCTCCTGGACGAGCGCGTCATCGAGCACGTGGCGGGGATCTTCCGCGACGGGCGGGGGATCGAGGAGTGGTACCTCCGCCCCGAGAGCGAGCTCGTGCCGCCCGGCACGCGCTGCGCGGCATGCGGTGGCGGCGACTTTCGCAAGGAGACCGATATCCTCGACGTGTGGGTGGACTCGGGCTGCAGCCACGCGGCCGTGCTGGAGACGCGCACGAATCTCCGCTGGCCGGCGGACATGTACCTCGAGGGTTCGGACCAGCACCGCGGCTGGTTTCACTCCTCGCTGCTCGAGGCCGTCGGCACGCGCGGCCGGGCGCCGTACAAGTCGGTGCTCACGCACGGCTTCCTGGTTGACGGCGAGGGACGGAAGCTGTCCAAGTCCGTCGGCAACTACGTCACGCAGGAGGAGATCCTGCCCAAGTACGGCGCCGAGGTGATGCGCCTGTGGGTGGCCGCCGAGGACTACACCGAGGACGTCCGCCTCTCCGAGGAGATCCTGGTCCGGCTCGGGGACGCCTACCGGAG
>JBKPBU010000083.1:0-3260 GCA_046727015.1 Candidatus Methylomirabilota bacterium
GGCGCCCTGGCGCAGGCGCCCATCAAGATCGGCGCGTCGCTCTCGCTCACCGGCACCTATGCCCAGCCCGGCTCGTACCAGAAGGAAGGATACGAGCTGTGCCAGGATCACCTGAACGCCAAAGGTGGGCTCCTGGGGCGCAAGATCGAGTTCGTCTTCTACGACGACCAGTCCATGCCGGCCACCGGCGTGCGCCTCTACGAGAAGCTCATCACGGAAGACAAGGTGGACGCGGTGATGGGGCCGTACTCCTCGCCGATCACGGAGGCCGTGGCCAACGTGAGCGAGAAGTACCAGAAGGTCATGGTCTCGCCGCTGGCCGCGACCACGTCCATCTTCAAGAAGGGGCGGAAGCACATCTTCATGGTCATCTCGCCTGCCGAGGCGTACCTGGATGGGCTCGTCGACATGGCGGCCAAGCGCGGGCTCAAGACCATCGCCGTCATCAACGAGGACACGCTCTTCACCAAGGCGTCCGCCGTCGGCGTGGCCGAGATCGCGAAGAAGAAGGGCATGCAGGTCGTGTTCCAGGAGGCATACCCGAAGGGCAACACGGACTTCTCGGCGCTTCTGACCAAGCTCAAGGCGGCGAACCCCGACGTCATCGCGGCATCGACCTACTTCGACGACGCCGTCGCCATCACCCGCCAGATGAAGGAGCTCAACGTCAACGCGAAGATGTACGGCGTCACGGTGGGCGGCGACCTGCCGAAGTTCTACGAGCTGCTCAAGCAGAACGCGGAGTACGTGTACGGCGCCACCCAGTGGGAGGGGAACCTGCCGTACCCGGGCCAGAAGGAGTTCGTGGACTCCTACCAGAAGAAGTTCGGGCACGAGCCGGTCTACCACTCGGCCGCCGGGTACGCGGGCTGCGTCATCTATGGCGAGGCCGTCAAGCGCGCCGGAACCCTGGACTCGGACAAGGTGCGCGACCAGCTGCTCAAGCTGGAGACGCGGACGTTCTTCGGCGACTACAAGGTGGACGGAGACGGCTTCCAGGTCGCCCACAAGATGGTCATGTTCCAGTGGCAGGACGGCAAGAAAGTGACCGTGTGGCCCGACGACTTGGCCAACGGCAAGCCGCGCTATCCCACGCCGGGCTGGGGCCAGCGGTAGCCTAGTCCCCAGTGGCAGCCTAGTTCATTGTTCGTCATCACGCCCGCCATGGTGGGCCAGGTGGTCATCTCTGGCCTCCTGGCAGGCGCTCTCTACGCGATGGTCGCGCTGGGCCTCGGTCTCATCTTCGGCGTCATGCGCGTTCTCAACGTGGCGCACGGGCCGCTGCTGATGCTGGGCGCCTACACGACGTTCTGGCTCTTCCACTGGTTCGGGCTGAACCCCTATCTCTCGCTCCTGGTTTCGATGCCGGCGCTGTTCCTCGTCGGCGTCGTCCTCCAGCGCCTGCTGGTGCGGCGGGTTGTGGACGCGCCGGAGCTGTCGTCGCTGCTGCTGATGTTCGGAGTGGGCATAGCGCTGGTGAACGTGACCCAGCTCGCCTTCACGTCGGATCTGCGGTCGGTGGAGTACCTGACCGGGTCCTTCGTGTGGGGGCCATTCGCCTTCTCCAAGTCGCGCGTGATCGCCTGCGCCTTCGCGATCGTGATCACCGCGGGCGCGTTCTGGTTCCTGCAGAAGACGCGCCTCGGCAAGGCCCTGCGGGCCGTGTCCCAGAGCCGTGAAGTCGCTCAGGTCTGCGGTGTCAACGTCCAGCAGATCCACATGCTCGCCTTCGGCTTCGCCTCGGCCCTGGCGGCCGCGGGCGGCTCTCTGGTCGCGGTCATGGTCGCCATCCAGCCCGAGATGGGGCAGGTGTACACGTTCAAGTCGTTTCTCGTGATCGTGCTCGGCGGCGCCGGCAACTATCCCGGCGCCCTGGTGGGCGGCCTCCTCCTCGGCCTGGTCGAGCAGCTCTCGTCGCTGTTCCTGACCACACAGGTGAACGAGGCGGTCGCCTACGTCCTGCTGGTGCTCGTGCTGCTGGTGAGACCCACGGGCCTCTTCAAGGGGCGCGCCACGTGAAGCGCTTTCTCCTCGTCGGGTTCACGGTCTTGCTCGTCGTGCTCGCGTTCTACCCGATGCAGGGGACGGGGTACGGGGTCCGAACGATGCTCCAGCTCTTCATGTGGATCGCGCTTGCGCAGTCCTGGAACCTGATCTCCGGGCTCACCGGCTACGTGTCGTTCGGCCACGTGGCTTTTTTCGGCATGGGCGCCTACACGACGGCCATCCTGGTCACCAGGCTCGGATGGCCGTGGCTCGCGGCGTGCCTCGCCGGCGGCGTCATGGCCATGGCGCTCGCGCTCGTGATCGGCTGGCCCTGTCTCAGGCTCAGGGGGCCGTACTTCGCCATCGCCATGCTGGGGCTCAACGAGGTCCTGCGCGTGATCGTGTCCTACTACGAGGGCCTCACCGGCGGCGGCAGTGGCCTGTCCATGCCCACGCTGCACGCGAGCGTGCCGATCTACTACGCCATGGGGCTGGTGGCGCTCGCGGTCACCGGGCTCGCCTACGTCATCGTCACGTCTCGCTTCGGCCTGCGCCTCATGACCATCCGCGAAGACGAGGTGGCGGCGGAGGCCATGGGGATCGACACCTTCCGTTACAAGCTCTACGCTTTCCTTCTCTCGGCCGTGGCGCCGGGGATCGTGGGCGGCCTGGCGGCCCGGGACCAAGGCTACATCGAGCCCATGAGCGTGTTTCCGCTCATCACGACGATCACGATGATCGTGATGGTGCTCTTTGGCGGCAAGGGAACCATCTGGGGGCCCGTGTTGGGCGCGGTTCTTCTGTTCACGTTCCAGGAGATCGTTTGGGCCAGGTTCATCTACCTCCACCAGCTCATTTTCGGCGGCATCATCATCGCGGTGGTCCTGCTGATGCCCAGAGGGATTCTCGGCGTGCTCCAGCAGAAGTACAACCTGCCGCGGACGCTCTGAGGCTGCTACCGATGTGCCATTCTTCCGTGATGATCAATGCGGTGGGGGGGTCTGGGGGAGGAGCGGCGCCGCTCCCCCCCAGGACTATTTGATGGCGCCGATCCTCGAAGTCGACCGCGTGGTGAAGCGCTTCGGGGGCGTGACGGCGGTCAACGACGTCACGCTGTCCCTCGAGGCCGGGCGCATCTACGGCTTGATCGGCCCGAATGGCTCGGGCAAGACCACGCTGTTCAACTGCATCACGGGCGTCGACCGGGCGGACGAGGGGCGGATTCGCTTCAAGGGGCAGCGCATCGAAGGGCTCAAGCCGCACCAGATCTTCCA
>JBKPBU010000084.1:0-3552 GCA_046727015.1 Candidatus Methylomirabilota bacterium
GGAGCACCCGCTCCGCATGGAGCGCCTGGCGCTGACGTGCCGGCTCATGGAAGCCTACGGGCTCACGTCGGGACCGAAGCTCAAGGTGCTGACGCCCGAGCCCGCCTCCATCGAGGCGGTCACGCGCTTCCACAGCCGGGAGTACATCGAGATCCTGCGCGCGGTCAGCGCGGGCGACTGGGTGCCCCACGCCGCGCGCTACGGGCTCGGGGCCGGCGACAATCCGATCTTCCCGGGGCTCTGGGAGGCAGCGGCGCTCGCGGCCGGCGGCTCGCTGCGGGCCTCGCAGCTCGTCCTCGACCACGAGGTGACGCGGGCCTTCCACTTCGCGGGCGGCTTGCACCACGCCATGCGTGAGCGCGCCTCGGGCTTCTGCTATGTCAACGACGCGGTGCTGGCCATCATGGAGCTGCGCCGTCGCGACTGGAAGGTCGCGTACGTCGACATCGACGCGCACCACGGCGACGGCGTGCAGTTCGCCTTCTATACCGATCCGCGTGTGCTGACGATCTCGAGCCACGAGCGCGGGGACCGGCTGTTTCCCGGCACGGGTTTCGTCGAGGAGATGGGCGAGGGTGCGGGGCTCGGCTACTCGGTCAACCTGCCGCTCCAGCCCTACACCGACGACGCGGTCTACGAGCCGGCGTTCGAGGCGGTGGTGCCGCCGCTTCTGCGCGCCTTCGAGCCCGACGTGGTCGTGCTCCAGCTCGGAATCGACTCGCACCGGACCGACCCCTTGACCCACCTCGCGTGGACGGTGCAGGGCTTCACGAAGATCGTCTCCCGGCTGCTGGCGCTCTCCCCGCGCGTTGTGGCGCTCGGTGGCGGCGGCTACGACCTGCCGAACGTCGCGCGAGCCTGGACGGCGGCCTGGGCCGCGATGAACGGTGTCGAGCTCCCGGCCGAGATCCCACGCGCGTGCCACAAGGATCTCGCCGCCCATGGGCTCAAGAGCATGCGGCTCTGGGACCCGCCCCTCGAGCTACCCGCCGACACGCGCCAGTGGGCCGAGGACTACGCGATGCGCCAGGTCAGCGCGATCCGCGAGCACATCTTCCCGCTCCACGGGCTCTAGGGCGGCCGGGCCGCCGGTGGCCCGCTTCAACATCGCGCTCCGAAACCCGGGGTTCCCGGGAGGGAGACTGCCCATGCGCATGCTCAAGGTCGCACCCGTCGCGGTTTGCGTCGCCGCGATTATCTTCATTTGGCTGCTGGGCTCATCGAACCCCCTCACGCCCGCGGGCTACGTCGGGTATGTGACGCAGGGTGCGGTCTTCGGTAAGACGCGCTTCTACGCGCTTCAAACGGGTCCGACTTCGCCCGGGCGCACGTGGCTGCTCTCCGTGACCAACGTCAGCGTGACGCCGTACACCTATCACGAGGATTTCCTCGGACCGACCTCCGTGCTGTCGCGCGACAACCTCAAGATCAGCTTCAGCGTGCATCTCGTCTGGAAGGTTCGCCCGGACCGTGTCAAGGAGTTCGTCGAGAAGTACAGCACGCTGACCGACGACCGCAACCCGGACCGCATCGTCCAGACCGCGTACGGGAACTTCCTCAAGGAGCCGCTGCGGACCTACGCGCGCGACGAGATCCAGCGGCTGAACGGCCTCGAGATCAAGGACCGGATCACGCCGGTGGGCGAGGCCATCTCCAGGCGCGTGCTCGAGCTGACGAAGGACACGCCCTTCCAGGTCACGAGCGTAGTTGTCGGCAACATCCAGTACCCCGACGAGGTCGCCAATGCCGTGGCGACCAAAATGGCGGCGACCCAGGTGCTCGAGCGCAAGCAGACGGAGATCGCCATCGAGGAGAAGGAGAAGCAGAAGCGCATCGTCCAGGCCGAGGGCATCGCGCGCTCGATGGAGATCATCAATACGCGGCTGTCGAGCCAGTACCTCCAGCACGAGGCCATCGAAGCGCAGCGCGCAATGGTCGGCTCTCCCAACCACACCACGATCTACATCCCCGTCGGCCCAATGGGCGTCCCTCTCGTCGGTACCTTCGACGTCCAGCGTGGGGCCAGACCCGCTCCCGAGCCGCCCACCCGCTAGCCAGGGCGCCGCCTCGCATCTGGACCCTTCTCGACGCCCTGGTCCGTTTACGTAACGGGGAGGCGGGTGGGGGCGGGGGCGGCCTCCGCGGACCCATATTTTCTGCGCTGATTCTCGAAGGCGGGAACCCCAATCTCGTGGCCCCATCGAGACACAGTAGAGCGCCCGCGTGTCAGTGTGGTCCGCGGACGCCGCCCCCGCCCTCACCCGCCGTGAAGAAACGCTCTTGCCACGGGTACCTGCTAGAAGACGAAGACGCCTTTCCCGGTTGTCTGCGTGTCGAAGAGCCGATAGGCGGCGTCCGCTTCGTCGAGCTTGAAGCGGTGGGTGAGGAGCTTCTTCAGCGGCACCTTCTTGTCCACGATGAAGCGGGCGCACTCGGCCTGGCCCATCGCGCTGAAGGTCCACGAGGCGTGAATGGTCAGCTGGCGGCGCAGCAGGTGCTTGCTGATGTCGAAGGTGGTAGTGCCGCCCTCGCCGACCAGGGCGACGCGCCCCCAGGTACCGGCGCTCCGTACCGCGGCGATGCGCGCGTCGGCCACGCCCGTGCAGTCCATGGTCGTCTCGGCGCCCTCACCGTGGGTCAGGTCATGGATGGCGGCGACCGGGTCCGTGTCCTTCGAGTTCACGACCGCGTCCGCTCCGAATTCCTTGGCAAGCTTGAGCCGCTCGTTGGAAATGTCCACGGCGATGACCCGGGCGCCCATGGCATGCCCCAGCATGGTCGCCGAGAGCCCGACCGGCCCCTGGCCGAAGACGGCCAGCGTGTCGCGTCCCGAGGTGTCGATGCGCTTCAAGGCTCCGTAGGCGGTGCCGGTGCCGCAGGAGATGGCGGCGCCTTCCTCGAAGGAGAGCTCGTCGGGCAAGGGGACCAGGGTGAAGGCGGGCACCTGCATGAAGGGCGCGTGGCCGCCGTGCCCCGTCATGCCGTAGACGGTGATGCCGCTCCGGCAGAGCTGTGACCAGCCGACGCGGCAGTGCTTGCAGCGCCCGCAGCCCTTGTAGTGGTGGTTCATGACGCGCGCGCCGACGGGCGCGAAGTCAGCCGCCACGCCCGCGCCGACGGCCGCCACCACGCCGCAGGGCTCGTGGCCCGCGATGACAGGCCCGCCGGAGCCGAGACCCAGAGAGGCGGCGGCATTCCCGACGGCGCGATAGGGGTGCAGGTCACTGCCGCACATGCCGGAGGCTTTGATGGCGAGGACGACCTCGCCTGGCCCTGGGGCGGGATCGGGGAATTCCTGCAGCTCGAGCTTCCGCTCTCCGAGAAAGACGACGCCGCGCATGATGGATGGTCCCTCCTGTTGAAGTTGTCGCCGCTCTACGCGCGGGACGCCTCGTAGACGAGCCGGGCGGCGGCGACGTCCTCGATGGCGAGCCCGAGAGATTTGAATACCGTGGTCTCGGAGGCGCTGACCGTCTTCGAGCCGTCGAAGATCTCCCCAGCTTCGGCATGGATCTTGGCCTTGGACAGGATGACGTCTCCGGATTCCTTGAG
>JBKPBU010000085.1:0-2339 GCA_046727015.1 Candidatus Methylomirabilota bacterium
TACGCCGCGATCTCGTCCAGCCCGAGGAACTGGACTTGCTTGGCGTAGGGCTCCATCTCGGGCGACGGGCGCTTGCCGGTGGCGTAGTTGTCGATCTGCCGCTTGAAGTAGGCCGGGTCGAGCCCCGCGAGGATCGGCATCATGTCCGTCCGGCTGTTGCCGTTGGCGCCGTGGCAGGCCGCGCACGTGATCACCTTGGGGAAGGCGGGGTCGTCGAGGGGGCCTGCCGCCCTTGCCGCGCCGGGCCCGGCCGCGAGAGCGAAGACGGCCGCCGCGAGGGCGGCCGCCAAGCGTGTGGTCGTCATGGTCGCCGTCCTCCCGCTACGACAGCATGTCGGCCCAGATGCTCTGCCGCCAGCTCTCCGCGCGCTGGGCGACGGAGACGCTCTGGGCGGGCGTGAGCTTCTGCTCGATCTGGACCACCTTGTCGTTCTCGATCTTGTACGCGTTCACCACCGCGATGGCCTCTTTGTCGCTGACCCAGCTGTAGCACGTGTTGCCGGGAGGCATGAGCGGCACCGGCTTCCCGTTGAGCAGGCTCACGATGCTGAGGGCCGCCGCCTTGCCCATGTTGTTGGCGACGTTGCCGGACTTGGGCACGGGCAGGCCGATGGTGGCGTCGCCGATCACGTGGATGTCCTTCTGCTTCACCGACTCGTAGGTGACGTGGCTCACCTCGCACCAGCGCTTGTCGGCGCCGACCAGATCCGCCTGCACGGCGATTGCGCCCGCGCGCTGGGGCGGGATCAGGTTCAGCACGTCGTACTTGACGCGGTCGAACTCGGTGCGGACCTCGCGCGTGGAGGTGTCCACGCCGATCACCTTTTGCGAGGCGCGGTAGTCGATGTTGGGATACGCCTGCCACGCCGCGCGGAAGAGCGCGGTCTTCGACACGATATTCTGGTTCGCGTCGAGCACGATCACCTTGCTCTTGGGCTTGCTGTTCTTGAGGTACCACGCGACCTGGCAGATGCGCTCGTAAGGCCCCGGCGGGCAGCGGTAGGCGACGGGCGGCACCGTCAGGACAAAGACGCCGCCGTCCGGCATGGACTGGATCTGCCGCGCCAGCTCGACCGTCTGCGGCCCCGCCTTCCAGGCGTGGAGCACCGTGTCCTTGGCGGCCGCCAGCCCCTCGACCTGCTCCCACTGGAAGTCGATGCCGGGCGAGACCACCAGCTTGTCGTAGGCGACGTAGCCCTGGCCAATGCGGACGCGCTTGGTGTCGGGCTCGATGGCCGTCGCCGTCTCGTTGATGATCTTGACGCCGCGGTTCCTCAGCCCTTCGTAAGAGAGCGTCAGGCTCTCGATGGTCCGCTGGCCGCTCAGCACGAGGTTGCTGAACGGACAGGAGATGAACTCGCGGTTGGGCTCGAGCATCATCACCTCGATCGACGGATCGGCCATGCGGAGGTATCTGGCCGCGGTGGAGCCGCCCCAGCCTCCGCCGATGACCACGACGCGGCGACCACTCTTCGGAGCGATGTCTCCGGTCGTGGTGGCGGCGGCGCAGCCGCCGAGCCCCAGGCCGAACCCGACGCCTATGCCCGAGGCGCGGAGGAAGTCTCTGCGCGTCAATCCGCTCATAGGCCGGCCTCCTTCATGGACTAGAGTCCGATCGCGTTTTTGACGCGGGCGAGGACCTGCGCCTCGTCGCCTTCGAGGTGGACCGGCGCGGGCAGAGCCGGCGGTGCGTTCTTGATGCCGGCGCCCGTGAGCACGATGACGATGCGCGAGCCGGCGTCCACCTCACCCGCTTCCTTCATCTGCGCAAGCGCGGCAAGCGCGGCGGCGGCCTCGGGCGCCGCCCAGATGCCCTCGACGCGCGCCAGGAGCTTCTGCGCATCCACGATCTCCCGCTCGCTGACGGCGCGCGCGTGGCCGCCCGTATCGCGCATGATCTTGAGCATCTGCCGCCCCGCAAACGGTCCCGGCACGCGCAGGCCCGGCGCATTCGTGACGGGGTTTTCCCAGAGCGTCGTCGTATCGGACTTTTCGTCCCAGGCCTTGACGAGAGGGGCGCATCCTTCGGCCTGCACGGCGATGAAGCGAGGCTGGGCGGCCTTGATCCAGCCCATGGCCGCCAGCTCGTCATAAGCCTTCCAGATCCCGACCAGCCCCGTGCCGCCGCCCGTCGGGTACATGAGGAGATCCGGCGTCTCCCAGCCGAGCTGCTCGGCCAGCTCGAGCCCCATGGTCTTCTTGCCCTCGAGGCGATACGGCTCCTTGAGGGTGGCCAGATCGAACCAGCCGACCTTGGATGCGATGCCCGCGATGAGCTTGCCCGCGGTCGCGATGGAGCCGTCCACCGTGAAGACGAAGGCGCCCGCGATGATGGCCTC
>JBKPBU010000086.1:0-5477 GCA_046727015.1 Candidatus Methylomirabilota bacterium
GATGGCCGTGGACGCCGGCGCCGACGCGCTCGGCTTCATCTTCGTCGAGGACACGCCGCGCTTCATCGAGCCCGCCGCGGCGGCCGCGATCATCGCGTGGCTGCCGCCCTTCGTGACCCCGGTAGGAGTCTTCTGGGACCATCCCCCTGGGCACGTCAAGGCCGTCGCCGAGCAGTGCCGCTTGGGCGCGCTGCAGTTCCATGGTCAGGAACCGCCCGAGGCCCTGGCCGATCACCGGCTGCCGGCGATCAAGACCATCAAGCTGCCCCCGGGCTCGACGATCGAGGGCCTGCCCGAGTACAGGACGAGCGAGGGATTCCAGATGCTGCAGTACTTCAAGGTCGCCGCTGCCGTGCTCCTCGACACCGACGCGCGGTGGGGCGAGGGCGAGACTCGCGAGCCGATCGAATGGCGCCACGCCGCCCGCATCGTGGCCTCCTACCGGCACTGGCCGAGGCCGAAGGTGATCCTCTCCGGCGGGCTCACGGCCGAGAACGTCAGCCGGGCCATCACCGTCGTGAAGCCGTACGCCGTGGATGTCAACTCGGGGGTCGAGGCGCGGCCCGGGGCCAAGGACGCCGCCAAGCTGCGGCGCTTCGTCGCCGCGGCCAGGTCGGCGGCCGGAGAAAGCGCATGACGGTCCGCGCGCCCGACCCCGCCGCGCTCCCCGACACGGCCGGGCATTTCGGCCGCTTCGGCGGGCGCTTCGTCCCGGAGACGCTCATGGCTCCCCTCGTCGAGCTCGAGAAGGCCTACCGGGCGGCCATGAAGGACAAGCGCTTCAGAGGCCGCCTGCGCGGGCTCCTGACGAGCTACGCGGGGCGCCCGACGCCGCTGTACTTCGCCGAACGGCTCACTCAGCACTGCGGCGGAGCCAGGATCTTCCTGAAGCGGGAAGACCTCTGCCACACGGGCGCGCACAAGATCAACAACGTGCTGGGCCAGGCGCTCCTCGCCGAGCGCATGGGCAAGCGGCGCATCATCGCGGAGACGGGCGCCGGGCAGCACGGGGTCGCCTCCGCGACCGCGGCGGCGCTGCTCGGCCTCGAGTGCCAGGTCTACATGGGCAGCGTGGACATCGCGCGCCAGGCGCTCAACGTGTTCAGGATGAAGCTCCTGGGCGCCACCGTCGTTCCGGTCGAGAGCGGCTCGAAGACGCTCAAGGACGCCGTCAACGAGGCGCTCCGGGACTGGGTGACCAACGTACGCACGACGTACTACCTCCTTGGCTCCGTGATGGGGCCTCACCCGTACCCCGTCATGGTCCGCGACTTTCACCGCGTCATCGGCGAGGAAGCGCGGGCCCAGGCGCGGAAGCTGACCGGGAAGCTGCCCGACCTCGTGGTCGCCTGCGTCGGCGGCGGCTCCAACGCCATCGGCCTCTTCTGGCCCTTCATCAAGGACGCGCGAGTCAGAATCGTCGGGGTCGAGCCCGGCGGCCACGGCGTCTCCACCGGCAAGCACGGCGCCTCGCTGAGCGCAGGGGCGGTCGGCGTGCTCCACGGCAGCATGAGCTACGTGCTCCAGAATGACGACGGACAGATCAAGGAAGCGCACTCGATCTCCGCCGGCCTCGACTACCCGGGCGTGGGTCCCGAGCACGCCTACTACAAGGAGCAGGGGCGCTTCCAGTACGAGTCCGTGACCGACGCCGACGCCCTCGACGCCTTCGGGGTACTGACGCGGCTCGAGGGCATCATGCCCGCGCTCGAGTCGGCGCACGCGGTCGCGTGGGCGATGCGAGCAGCCGGCACCATGAAAAAGAGCCAGAGCGTCGTCATCGGCCTGTCGGGCCGCGGCGACAAGGACGTCCACACGGTGGAAGCAGCGCTCGCGGAATCCGGCGCTCGCGCGAAAGCGGCGGCGGTGGCAGGAGGCCGGCGGTGACGGCTGTCGGCAGGCTGGCCGCGACGTTCGCGACGCTTCGCGAGCGCGGAGAGCGGGCGCTCATTCCCTACTTCACCGCGGGCGATCCGTCGCTGGCGCTCACCCGCCGGCTGGTGGTCGAGGCGGCGCGGCGGGGCGCGGACGTGGTGGAGCTCGGCGTGCCGTTCTCGGACCCTCTGGCCGATGGCCCCGTCATCCAGCGCGCGACCCAGCGCGCGCTCCAGGCCGGCGGCGTGACCCTGCCGCGTGTGCTCGAGCTGGTGCGCGAGCTTCGCGGCGAGACGTCCGTGCCGCTGGTCTTCCTGACGTACTACAACCCCATCCTGGCCTTCGGGCTCAAGGCTTTTTGCGGGACGGCCGTGGAGAGCGGGGTGGACGGCGTCATCGTAGCCGACCTGCCTCCCGAGGAGTCCGGCCCGCTGCGCGCCGAGGCGCACGCCGTCGGGCTCGACGTCATTCACCTCGTCGCGCCGACCTCCACGCCGGACCGGATGCGGATGATCGCGCAGGCCAGCAGCGGGTTTCTCTACATGGTCTCGCTCACCGGCGTGACGGGCGCGCGCGCCCAGCTGCCCGCCGAGCTCCAGCAGCACCTGCGCACCCTTCGCGGCATCACGACGAAGCCGATCTGCGTCGGTTTCGGCATCGGCACCCCGGCCCAGGCCGCGGCCGTGGGGCAGGCGGCCGACGGCGTCATCGTGGGCTCGGCCATCGTCCAGCTCGTCGAAAAGCATGCGGGCGCCGGCGACCTCGTGACGAAGATCGGCGACTTCATCGCATCGCTGAAGGAGCCGCTCCGACCCGTCGGGGAAACGTCGAGGGCCTGAGCATGGCCGCGTGGTTCTGGAAGGGGAAGGGGGAAGGCGAGGACAGGCCCAAGAAGGTCAATATCGCCGAAGGACTCTGGGTCAAGTGCGATTCCTGCAAGGAGATCGTCTACCGCGCCGAGGTCGACCGGGCGGGACGCGTCTGCCCCAAGTGCCGCTACCCCTTCCGCATCAGCGCGCGGGAGCGCATCGCCTCGATCGCGGACGAAGGCTCCTTCGAGGAGCGCGAGGGGGGGCTGCGCTCCAAGGACCCGCTCGGGTTCAAGGACACCAAGCGGTACACCGATCGCGTCAAGGCCGCCCGGAGCAAGACCGGTCTCGAGGAGGCCGTGCTGACCGGCATCGCGCGCATCGGGGGGCACCCCGTGGTCCTCGCCGTGTTCGAGTTCGGTTTCCTCGGCGGCAGCATGGCCTCGGTGGTCGGCGAAAAGCTCACGCGCGCCATCGAGCTCGCAATCCAGAAGCGGCTGCCGCTTCTCATCGTGTCGGCGTCCGGCGGGGCGCGCATGCAGGAGGGCATCCTCTCGCTCATGCAGATGGCCAAGACGGCCGCGGCGCTCAAGCGGCTCGCCGACGAGCGCCTGCCCTACATCTCCCTCTTGACCGACCCGACCACGGGCGGGGTGACGGCCAGCTTCGCCATGCTGGGCGATCTCATTCTCGCCGAGCCGCGCGCCCTCATCGGGTTCGCCGGGCCGCGCGTGATCGCCGAGACCATCCGCCAGCCGCTGCCCGAGGGATTCCAGCGTTCGGAATTTCTGCTCGAGCACGGCCAGCTCGACCTCGTGGTGGAGCGGCGCGAGATGCGCGAGACGCTCCGCCGCATCGTCGGCTTCTTCGCGGGTCGCTCGCTGCCGGTGCCATGACGTACCGCGAGGCCGTGGCCCGCATCACCGGGCTGCGGGGCGGGGAGATGGCCGGCATGCGTCCCGGCCTCGAGCGTATCGAGGCCCTTCTCGAAGCCGCCGGCAGCCCGGAGCGCGCGATGACCCTGGTGCAGGTGGCCGGCACCAACGGCAAGGGGTCGGTTTCAGCCATGCTGGCGGCCATCCTCACGTCCAGCGGGCGCCGGGTCGGCCTCTTCACCTCGCCTCACCTGCTCGATCTCCGCGAGCGCATCCGCGTAGGCGGGGTGCCGATTCCCGAGGCCGACGTCGCGGACGGGATGGAGGCGCTCGGCAGCCTCGTCGCGCGGCTGGATGCGACCATGTTCGAAACGCTCACGGCGCTCGCCCTCGATCACTTCGCGCGCGAAGGCGTGGAGGCGGCCGTGCTCGAGGCGGGTCTCGGCGGCCGACTCGATTCGACCTCCGTGGGGCGCCCCGCCGTGGAGGTCATCACGCGTATCGACCTCGATCACGAGGCCTACCTCGGCTCCACCCTCGAGGCCATCGCCCGCGAAAAGGCCGCGATCATCCGGAGCGGGATCGCGATGTCGGCCCGCCAGGAGCCGGCCGTCGAAGCCGAGCTCGGCCGCCGCGCCGGGGAGGCCGGCGTGCCGCTCCTGGTCGAAGGGCGCGACCTCCGCGTGCGTGTCCGCCGCGCGACCCTGGACGGCCAGTGGCTCGACCTCGAGGGACCCGGCTGGCGGCTCGACGACGTCCGCTGCGCCCTCCTCGGCGTGTTCCAGCCGGGAAACGCCCTGCTGGCGGCTGCGGCGGCGCGGGCGCTCGGCGCCTCGGATGCCGCGATCCGCACTGGGCTCGCCAACGTGCGTTGGCCCGGCCGCTTCCAGCTGATCCGCCGCGCTCCGCCCGTGATCGTGGATGGGGCGCACAATCCGGCCGGAGCGCACGCCCTCGCGGCATCCCTTGCGGCCTATTTCCCCGGCCGGCGCGGCACTTTCGTCGTCGGGATCTCGGCCGACAAGAACAAGGCCGGGATCCTGGCCGCGCTCGTGCCGCTTGCCGAACGCGTGATCTGCACCGCTGCCGATCATCCGCGTGCGGCCCCACCTGAGACCCTGGCCGAGATCGCCCGCCTGGCGGCAGGTGACCAGAGGTTGCGCGTGGAGACGGCGCCGTCTCCCGTGGAGGCCCTACGGCTGGCCCTCGCCGGGCCGGACACCCCTATGGTTTGTGTAGCCGGCTCCCTCTTCATGATCGGGGAAATCTTCGCCCAAGCCACTGAAAACACAGATATTTCTAGCCAGAGCACCGCACGCGGCTGATACCATAGTCATCTGTGTCCCTAAATTCGGCGCTCGGCCTCTGTCTGCGCGGCCCGCTGACCCAATGGGGTCGCTCCGCTCTTGCCGCCGCAGCCCTCTGGGGTTCTCTCGGGCCCTCGGCGGCTCTGGCTCAGCAGACCCCTGTGTCTCTGCGCGACCCCGCCGGCGAGACCAACGTCGTCGCGGACCGCATGCAGCAGATCGGGGGTGACACCGACCTCTTGCTGGCCACGGGCAATGTCGAGATCACCCGCGGTGGCACCAGGCTCATGGCCGACCGCGTGGAGCTCAACCGCGCCACCGGCGAGGCCGTCGCCCAGGGCAAGGTGGTGTTCTTCGACGGTCAGGACCGCCTCGTCGGAGAGCGAGTCGATTTCAATCTCAAGACGGGCACGGGCGTGGTGTACAAGGGCTCCACGTTCGTCCCGCCGTACTACCGCCTCTCCGCGGATCGCATGGACCGTTTGGGGGAGAGCGTCTACAGCATCCGCCAGGGCATCTTCACCACGTGCGAGGGCGACGACCCCGCGTGGTCCTTCCGCCTGGGCTCGGCAGAGGCCGATCTGGAGAATGTCATCACGGGCACCAACACC
>JBKPBU010000087.1:0-1927 GCA_046727015.1 Candidatus Methylomirabilota bacterium
CGAGCGCCGCCTCGATCCGGCGGGCGACCGTGTCGGGTGATTCTGGTGCCGGGTCGCCGAGATCGAGCACGCCGAGCACGACCGTCTTCGAGGGCAGCCCGTCGAGCAGCGAGAGGTCGAGCCGGGGCTGAGCCGCCTCGATCGACACCTGCGCCACCGCGCTCTTGTCCAGCTCGGGCAGAAACGAGTACGCGCCGGGCTTCTGGATGCCGGCGCGGGCGGCGGCGATGGCGTAGCCGAAGCAGAGGTGGAGACACGTGGTCTTGGTGAGCCCGGCCACCGCCCGGTCGATCACGTCGACTCCATAGTCGCGGGCGCGCTCCGGGTGGGCCTCGAGGTAGGGCTCGTCGAGCTGGAGCACGTCCACCAGAGGCTCGAGGTCCAGGAGCTCCTCGTTGACCGCGGCCGCGTAGGCCATCGCGAGCTTCTCGCCGTTGCCGTAGCGCTCGTCCTGCGCAAGCCGGGAGAGGGTGAAGGGGCCGGGCACGGTGACCTTGATCGGGCGGGTGGTGATGGATCTGAGGAACTCCATCTCGCGACGCAGCACCGGGCGCGCGCGGCGGATCGGTCCCACCACCCGCGGCACCGGCGTCGGCCGTCCGAAGCGCCCCTGGGCCGTGCCCGGACGGTCGAGGTCGAGCCCCTCGAGGGCGTTGGCGAACTGGTTGAAGTAGGACTCGCGCCGCTGCTCGCCGTCCGAGACGAGGTCGATGCCCGCGTGCTCCATGTCGGCCACGGCCAGCCGCACGGCATCGTCCTGCGCCCCCTCGAGATCCGGCGGCTGGATGCGCCACATCTCCGGCACGCGGATGCGGGGGACGATGTTCTGCTCGAACCGCGCCCTGTCCACGAGCCAGTCGGGCTGCGGATAGCTGCCGACCACGGTGGTGAGGACGCGGTCGCTCATCGGCGCCCCCTCAGTGCATGACGAGACCGCCGTCGACGCTGAGGGCCTGCCCGGTCATGTAGCCCGACCGCGGCCCGGCAAGGAAGGCGATCACGTGCGCCACGTCTTCCGGCTTCTCCATGCGGCCGAGAGGCACCTGCGAGGCGCGCTGGCGGGTGAACTCCTCAGCCGTCATGCCCAGGAGCTTGCCCTGATCCCGCGCCACCGCCGTCCACATGTCGGTCTCGACGAAGCCGGGGCAGACGCAGTTCACGCGGACGCCGTCGGCGGCATGCGCGAGGGCCAGGCTCTTGGTCATGCTGATGACCGCGGCTTTGCTCGCGTTGTAGGGCAGGTTGGTCTTGCTGCCGATCTTGCCCGCCATCGACGCCAGGCTGACGATGCTGCCGCGCTTCTGCGCGAGCATCGCCGGCAGCACCGCCTGGCTCGCGAAGAAGACGGCCTTGGCGTTGAGCGTCATGATCGCGTCCCAGTGCTCCTCGGTGACGTCGAGGGTCGAGGCCGCGCGATAGATACCGGCGTTGTTGACGAGGATGTCGATGCGTCCGAGCTCGGCCGTGGCGCGGTCCACCATGGCGCGCAGGTCGGCCCGCGAGGTCACGTCGGTCTGCGCCACCACGGCGCGGCGGCCGAGGGCGCCCACCTCCTCGGCGGTGCGCTTGGCTCCCGCCTGGTCCAGCTCGGCGATGACGACGTCGGCGCCCAGTCGCGCCAGCTCGAGCGCGGTGGCGCGGCCGATCCCACGGCCGGCGCCGGTGACGATGGCGACCTGTCCCTGTAGCTCCATGGTGGGCCTCAGCGCTTGCCGGTCGGCACTTCGTCGAAGGGCAGGTCGCGGTCCACGCGCACGTCCTGCGGCAGGCCCAGGACGCGCTCGGCGATGATGTTGCGCAGGATCTCGTCGGTGCCCGCGGCGATGCGCCCGCCCGGTGACGTGAGCAGCGATTCCTGGAAGGCGGCGCGAAGCGGCGCGGTGTCCTTGTCCATCACGATGCCGCCCATGTCGAGCAGGTCCATGGC
>JBKPBU010000088.1:0-1688 GCA_046727015.1 Candidatus Methylomirabilota bacterium
AGGTTGAAGCCGATCACGAGGGAGGAGATGGCCGCGCACGGGAACAGCGCCATGTGCGGCCAGACCGACATCATCCCGTAGGTGTCCTTCACCATGCCGCCCCAGTCCGGATCGGGGGGAGGCAGGCCGATGCCGAGGAACCCGAGCGCTCCGATGATCACGACGTTGTATCCCGTGCGCAGGCACATGTCGACGATCAAGGGCCCGCGCGCGTTGGGAAGGATCTCGGCGAGCATGACGTAGAGGGCCGACTCGCCACGCATCTTCGCGGCGGCCACGTACTCGCGCTCCCGCAGCTCGAGGGTCAGTCCCCGCACGATGCGCGCGATGATCGGGGCCTTCGTCAACGTGAGCACGCCGATGATGTTGAAGGCGGACGAGCCGAAGTGCGCGAGGATGATCATGTAGAGGATGATCACCGGGAATGACAAGACGATGTCGCAGGCTCGCGCGATCACGAGGTCGATCCAGCCCCGGAAGTAGCCGGCGGTGAGCCCGAGGAGCGAGCCCAGGATGGCCGCGCCCAGCACCGCCAGCGGCGCCACCGTCAGCACCGTCCGCGCGCCCCACAGGATGCGCGAGAGAATGTCTCGCCCGAGCTGGTCGGTCCCGAGCCAGTGCGCGGAGGAGGGGGCGGGGTTCGCGAGCGCGGCGAGGTTATTGGCATTGGGCGGATAGGGGGCGATCGCGGGCGCCAACACCGCCACCACCGCCCAGCACGCGATGATTCCCACCCCGATCAGGGCGGGCGTCGACTCGGCCAGCCGTCCAAGACGGCGCGCCCACGTCCGCGCGATCCCGAGCGGCACTCGCCCCGGCACGGCCGGAACACCTTCGACGATGGTCGGCACGGTCATCGGCGCGCCTCAGGTCCGTATCCGCGGGTCGAGCAGCATGTAGGCCAGATCGCCCAGGATCTGCGTGAGGACCGCCACCCCCACCGCCACCAGCGCACCCGCCTCGACGAGCGCGATGTCCTTGAAGAGCGCCGCCTCCAGAATCATGCGGCCGAAGCCCGGGTAGGCGAAGACCGTTTCGACCACCACCACGCCCGAGATCAGGTAGTTGATCTGCAGCAGGATCACCGTGACGGGGTTGATCATCGCGTTGCGCAGCGCATGGCGGCCCACCACCCGACGAAAGCTCATCCCTTTGAGCACCGCGGTGCGGATGTAGGGGCGCTGCATGACGTCGATCATCGAGGCGCGGATCATGCTGACGACGTAGCCGGAGTCGAACAGCACGATGACGGCCACCGGCAGCACGAGCTGCGAGGCGATCGACCAGCCGCCGCCCGCCACCAGCGTCGCCGTGCCGGGGAGCCAGCCCAGGGCGACCACGAAGACGCTGGCGAGAAAGACGCCGAGGGCGAACTCGGGGACTGAGGCAACCACCGTGCTGAAGAGCAGGATCGCCCTGTCGAGCGGCGACGATTCGCGCATCCCGGCCACGATGCCCAGGAGCATCGAGAGCGGCACGATGCAGGCGAAGGCGAGCGCGGCGAGAAACGCGGTGTTGGCCAGGCGATTCCAGATGATGTCCTTGACGGGCACCTTGAAGCGGGTGGAGGTGCCGAGATCGCCGGTGGCAACCCTGCCCAGGTACTCGACGTAGCGAACGAGGACCGGGCGGTCGAGACCCATCTCGCGGGTGAGGAGATCGACCTGTTCCTGGGTCGCGTAGGCACC
>JBKPBU010000089.1:0-2599 GCA_046727015.1 Candidatus Methylomirabilota bacterium
AGCCCCACCGCGTGCCCCTTCTGCTTGAGCGCCAGCGCCAGGTTGACGGCCACCGTGGACTTGCCAACCCCGCCCTTGCCTGACGACACGGCGACGGTGTGCTGGACCTCGGGAATGAAGGCGGCCGCTGGGGCGCCGGGCTTGGGCATGTCTGCCATGGGAAAGTTCGTCTCCTCGGATTGCGGTCGGTGCGTCTGATCGGAGTATAGGGTTGTCAACGCGAGCGCGTCAAGGAACAACCCCTGCCCGATGCGCTCCAACTCCGCAAAGAAGTTGAAAAATCGGGGTGAAACTGCTACAAAAGACGGGTGATCGGACCCGACGATTTCCGCCGCGTCCTGGGCCACTTCTGCTCGGGCGTCACCGTCATTACCACGATGGACCCGGAAGGCCGCCCCGCCGGCCTCACCGCCAGTGCTTTCACGTCGGTCTCCCTCAATCCACCGCTGGTCCTCGTCTGCGTCGCCCACGACGCGCACAGCTATCCCGCGCTGGCCGCGGCCAGCCACTTCGCCGTCAACATCCTGGCCGGGCACCACGAGACGGTATCCTCGCGCTTCGCGACGAAGCCGGCCGCGCACCCGTCGGAGAAATTCGAGGGCGTCGATTTCCGCCAGAGCGCGCTCGGGCTGCCCGTGCTCAAGGATTCGCTCGCCGAGCTCGAATGCGCGACCGTCCACGCCTACCCTGCGGGGGACCACACCATCCTCGTGGGCCGGGTCGAGGCCGCGGAGTCCCGCGGCGACGCCGGCTTCGAGCCGCTTCTCTACTACCGCGGCAAGTACCGCCGCCTCCACGACCCGGCCTCGAAAACGTAGGAGGAGTCAACTGATGCCCATTCCGCTCTCGCGGCCGCCGGTGGACGACGAGGTCAAGCAGGCGGTCATCGCCGCCGTCGAGTCGGGGCAGTACATCCTGGGCCCGGAGTGCAAGGCCTTCGAGAAGGAGTTCGCCGCCTACAACGGCGCCAAGCACGCCGTCCTGACGACGAGCGCCACCTCGGCGCTCTGGATGCTGATCAAGGCCTTCGGCGCCAAGGCGGGCGACGAGATCCTCGTGCCGTCGCACACGGCCTTCCCCACCATCGAGGCCATCTGCTTCGCGGGAGTGACGCCGGTCTTCGTGGACGTCGACGAGACCTACACGGTGGACGTCAAGGATGCCGCCGCCAAGGTGACCCCGCGCACGGTCGGTTTCATTCCCGTGCACCTCTACGGCCACCCGGCCAACCTTCCCGCCATCCAGGACCTCTGCGCCAAGCACAAGCTCTGGCTCCTGGAGGACTGCGCCCAGGCCCATGGGGCCGCGTGGCAGGGCAAGAAGGTCGGCTCGTTCGGCCGCGCCGCCGCGTTCTCGTTCTACCCGTCGAAGAACCTCACCGTCATGGGCGACGGCGGCCTCCTCCTCACCGAGGACGACGAGGTGGCGGCGCGCTGCCGGCGCATTCGCGACCACGGCCGGCAGAACAAGGACATCCACGTCGAGATCGGCTTCAACCTGCGCTTCAACGACATCCAGGCCGCGGTCGGGCGGGTGCTCCTGCGCCGCCTCGACACCATGAACGACCACCGTCGCAAGCTGGCCGCCCGGTATACGGCGGGGCTCGCCGGCCTGCCCCTCGTGCTGCCGGCCGAGTCTCCGGGCGCGCGGCACGTCTACCATCTCTACGTGGTGCGCACGGCCCGGCGCGCGGAGCTCGCGACCTTCCTCAAGGACAAGGGCATCGCGACGGGCATTCACTACCCCGTGGCCAGCCACCAGCAGCCGGCCGTCGAGTACCTCAAGCCCGGACCGCTCGAGCACACCGAGCGGATCGTGAAAGAGATCCTGAGCCTGCCCATCTCCGCCGGGCACACCCTCGCCGAGGTCGACGAAGTCGTGACGGCGGCGCGAAGCTTCTTCAAGGCGTGAGCGAACCGCTCCGAATCCTCCAGCTCTACCCGAAGAGCGACTACTTCACCGGCGCCGCCGTCCAGCTCCTCGAGCTGGCGCGCGGCCTGAAGGACCGTGGCCACCACGTCGTCGTGGGCACGCGCCCGGGCGAGGGCTGGGTCGAGAAGTGTGCCGAGGCGGGCCTCGCCTACCAGGCCGTGCCCATGCGTTCCGAGGCGGACGTGAAGTCCGTCCCGCCACTCGTGCGGCTCCTCCGCCGGCACCGCATCCAGGTCGTCCACGCCCAGAAGGGCAAGGCGCGGACTCTGGCAATGATGGCGGGCCTCTTCACGAAGATCCCGGTACTCATCCTCAATCGGGGCGTGAGCTTTCCGATCGACGCGTTCAGCAGGCTCGGCTACACGACGAAGCGGGTGACCGCCATCGTCGCCGTCTCGGAGTCCATCAAGCGCGGCCTCGTCTCGCAGGGCGTTCGTGCGGACAAGATCCACGTCATCTACTCCGGCACGGACACCGCGCGCTTCCACCCCGGCGTGGACCGGACCCGCGTCCGCCGCGAGCTCGGCCTCGGCTCCGAGCACTACCTCGTCACTCAGATCGGCATCCGGAGCTGGAAGGGCAACGACGACACCATGGACGCCATGAAGACCGTGGCGGCGCGGGCGCCCCAGGCTCGCCTCCTCTTCGTGGGCGCCAACGAGGCCAA
>JBKPBU010000090.1:0-2070 GCA_046727015.1 Candidatus Methylomirabilota bacterium
GCGGCGGCCGCGGAGAAATTCGGCCGTCTCGACATGCTCGTCAACAACGCCGGGTGGAACATCAGCATTCCGTTCCCTGACCTCGAGTCCCTCGACGCCGCCGTGTGGGACCGCCTCTTCGCCACCAACCTGCGCGGGCCGTACCTCCTGGCGCGCGCGGCCGCGCCGCACCTGAAGAAGAGCGGCTCCGGCCGCATCGTGAACATCGCCTCGGTCGCGGGGCTTCAACCGGGGGGAAGCAGTATTGGTTACGCGACCAGCAAGGCCGGGCTCATCCACCTGACGCGCTGCCTCGCGGTGGCGCTGGCCCCGCACGTGAGCGTGAACTGCGTCGCCCCCGGCCTCATGGACGGGACGCGGATGACGTCGCGGCTCCGGCCCGAGCAGGTGGAAGGCGCGCTCCAGCGCGCTGTCCTCAAGCGTGCCGCGAGCGTCGAGGACGTGGCCGACCAGGTGCTCGCGTTCTGCAGGTCGGACAGCGTCACCGGGCAGACGCTGAACATCGACGCCGGCGTCTTCTTCCACTGATCGCCGGCTTCCCCACCTTCACGCCTTCAATTCGATGACCGGACAGCTCCCCCAGTCAGAGCACCACGCGACTTCACTGACGACCACGCGGCCCGTGGTGTCCGGTACGCACGGGGTGGTGTCGGCGGGTCATCCCCTCGTGTCGATGGCCGGCATGCGCATGCTGCTCTCCGGCGGCAACGCCTTCGACGCGGCCGTGGCCTCGGGCTTCGCCGCCGCGGTCGTGGAGCCGACCGCGTCCTACACGCTGTGCGGCGAGTGCGTGGCGGTCATCCACGACTCGCGCAGCGGAAAGATGCTCACCGTCAGCGGCCAGGGCACGGCGCCCGCTCTCGCGACGGTCGCTTTTTTCCGTGGGCGCGGGCTCGATCGCATCCCGACCGGGCCAGGGCCGGACGCCCACCTGTCGTTCACGGTGCCGGGCGCGGTGGACGCCTACCTGACGCTCCTCGAGACCTTCGGCACGAAGAGCCTGAGCGAAGTCCTGGCGCCGTCGGTGGAGTACGCCCGGCACGGCTTCCCGATGTATGAGTACATGCACCGGCTCCTCGCGATTCCGGAGAGCCGGCTCCAGTTCGATCTCTATCCGCCCGGAGGTACCGCCGTCTTCTACCCGGGTGGTCGCGCCCCGGAGGTGGGCGAGCTCTTCGCGCAGCCCGCGCTCGCCGGCACGCTCCAGCGGCTCGTCGAGGCCGATGCACAGGGTCGCGGACACCGGATAGCCGGCATCGCCGCCGCGCGCGAGCGCTTCTATCGCGGTGACATCGCGGCCGCGATCGGCGCCTTCTCCGAGCGGGTGGGGGGACTCTTGCGGGCTGCCGACCTGACCGGCTACCGGGCACGGCTCGAGACGCCGGTGCGGGTGTCGTTCGCCGGGCGCGAGATCCTCGGCCAGGCGGCATGGACCCAGGGGCCCGTCCTCCTCCAGGCCCTCGGCATGCTCGAGACCTTCGACCTGCGCGTCATGGGGCACAACTCCGCGCGCTACATCCACGTGGTGACGGAGGCCCTGAAGCTCTGCTTTGCCGACCGCGAACGTTACTACGGCGACGCTGAAGACGTGCCGATCACGGAGCTGCTGGCGCCTGCGTACATGCGGGAGCGCGCCGCGCTCATCCGCATGGATCGCGCCGCGCCCGAAGCGCCTGCGCCCGGCGATCCGCGTCGCCGGGGCGGCGTGGCGACGGGGGCGGGCCTTCGAACGAGCGGGGCTGATGCCGCGGTGCCCGCGGCCGACGGCACCACGCACATCGGGGCGATCGACCGCGACGGCAACATGATCTGTCTGACGCCGAGCGGTGGGGTGTTCAGGAAATCGGCGTTCATGCCCGAGCTGGGCTGCACCCTCAGCACGCGGAGCGAGATGTTCGTCCTCGAGGAGGGGCACCCCAACGTCCTCGCCCCCGGCAAGCGGCCGCGCACCACGCTGGTGAGCTACGCGATCTGCGAGGGCGGCGTGCCCATCATGACCGTCGGGTGTCCGGGGGGCGACGACCAGGCCCAGGCGGATCTGCAGCTCGTCCTGAACGTGCTGGTCTTCGG
>JBKPBU010000091.1:0-4925 GCA_046727015.1 Candidatus Methylomirabilota bacterium
GCGCCGGCCGCTGATGCCGGCACCACCGCCTGCGTCGCCACGTTGGCCAGCGCCCAGCCGAGGCCAAGGCCGATGCCGGTGAGGAGGAACAGCGGCGTGTAGATCCAGAGCGATTCGACGCTGGTGAGCCCCCAGATCCCCACCGCGCTCAGCAGCATGCCGATGGCCATCAGGCGATCGGCGGGGAAGCGCTCGGCCAGCCTGCCCGAGAAGTAGCTCGCGGAGCCCGCCCCGGCGGAGAGCGCGAGGAACACCAGCCCGCACTTGAAGGGCGAGAGGCCGCGCGCCGACTGCAGATACAGCGCGGAGAAGACCGCCACGAAGCAGAACACGACGTTGGAGAGCGACCCGGCCAGGACCACCGCGTCGAACGGCCGATTGCGGAAGAGGGCGAGGTCCACCAGCGGCGCGCGCACCCGCCCTTCGATGACCACGAAGAGCACGAGCAGGGCCACCCCGAGCACGAGCGTGCCCACCGTGGCCCCGGACGTCCAGCCCCAATCCTCGCCCCGGTCGAAGGCCAGGCTGATGCACACCAGCGAGCCGGTGAGGGCGAGCATGCCGGCCACGTCGATGTGACGCACCGCCGTCTCGTCGCGTGATTCCCGCACGTAGCGGAGCATGAGGACGATGGCGGCGATGCAGAACGGGATATTGACGAAGAACACGCCCCGCCAGCTCAGGTATTCCGAGAAGGTGCCGCCGACGAAGGGGCCCAGCGCCGTCCCGATGGCGGCGAAGCCCAGCACGACGCCGATCGCGCGGCCCTGGCGCGCCCCCGTGAACGTCCCGGAGACGACGGCGATCGACACGGGAAAGATGAGGGCGGCGCCGATGCCGTGCACCACCCGGGCGGCGATCAGCCATGTCTCGTTCGGAGCGGCGCCGCACACCGCGGACAGCACGCCGAACAGGACAAGCCCGCTCACGATGACCCGGCGGCGGCCGAAGAGGTCGGCGAGACGCCCGGCCGTGACCATCAGCGCGCCGATCGAGAGCATGTAGCCGCTGATGACCCATTGCAGATCGGTGGGCGGCACGCCGAACTGGCGCGCGATGGCGGGCAGCGCCAGGTTCAGCGCGAACCAGTCCATCTGCACGATGAGCATCGAGATCGCGCACGCCGCGATCACGAGGAGCTCGGATCGGGAAAACGGCGCCGGGAGGGCGGGGTCTTCGCCGATCCGGGGCGTTCCGCCGATCCGGGGCGTTCCATGGAGATAGCCAAGCGGCATGGCATGGCATGATACATTTCTTTCGTCGTACATCGCCAGCGCGGAGGGGCGTACCCATGAAGATCGTCGGCATCGACACGTTCACGCTCCGCATCCCGACCGTCAAGCCGATCGCTCTCGACCTGCCGGAGCACCGCCTGGTCGTGACCCGCATCCACAGCGATTCGGGGCCGGAGGGGCTGGGCTACTCGCTGGTGTTCGGCGGGGCGGGCTCGGAGGCGATCGAAGCCTACGCCCGCCGTTTGTCGGAGCTCCTGATCGGCGAGGACCCGCTGCTCGTCGGCCGGCTCTGGGACAAGATGTATCGAGCAGACCGCGGCATCCGTCGCGTGGGCATCGCCGGCTACGCCCTGTCGGCGCTCGACATCGCGCTCTGGGATCTGACGGGTAAAACGGCCAACCTCCCGCTCGCCAAGCTGTGGGGCGCCACCACGGACCGGGTGGACGCGTACGGCAGCGGCGGCTGGGGCTCGTACACGATCGGCGATCTCATCCGCGAAAGCACCCGCTACGCGGGCGCGGGGTGCCGCTACTACAAGATGAAGGTCCATTCCCCAGACCCCCTCGTGAATCGCCAGCGGGTAGAGGCGGTGCGCAAGGCGCTCGGCGACGGCGTGAAGATGATGGTGGACGTGAACCAGAAGCTCGACGTCCACAGCGCCATCCGCCAGGCCGAGCTCCTCGAGGACTTCGACCTCGTCTGGTACGAGGAGCCGGCGCTGGCCGACGACATCGCGGCCTGTGCCGAGGTCGCGCGGGCCATCCGGATCCCCGTCGCCACCGGTGAGAACAACTACACGCGCTACGAGTTCCGCGAGCTCATCGAGCGGCGCGCCGCCCGTTACCTGATGCCCGATGTCTGCCGCGCCAACGGCTTCACCGAGACGATGCGGATCGGCCAGCTCGCCGCCGCCCACCAGATCAAGGTGTCTCCCCACGTCGTGCACGAGCTCTCGCTGCACGTGGCCGCTGCGCTGCCCAACGCCTTTCTCGTGGAATGGATCGACTGGGTGCCCGCCGATCTGTTCGAGGGCATGCCGAAGTGCGAAGACGGCGCGTTCCGGATCTCGGACCGGCCGGGCCACGGCATCGCCCTCCGGCCCGACGCGGAGAAAAAGTACCGGCTCAGCTAGGGCCGGCGCGCCCCCCCGGAGGCGTCACATGATCTCGGCGATCCTCTCCGCTCTCCACGTGCTGGCGCTGGCGTTGGGCCTGCCCGGCGTGTACCTGCGGGGCCGAGCCCTCAAAGGGCCGCTCGACCGGGATGGACTCAGACGGCTGCTGGCCGCCGACACGGTCTGGGGCATCGCGGCCGCGCTGTGGATCGCCACCGGTCTGCTCCGCGCCTTCGGCGGCCTCGAGAAGGGCAGCCAGTTCTACCTGCAGTCCCCGCTCTTCTGGACGAAGATGGCGCTCTTCGCCAGCGTCATCATCCTGGAGATCTGGCCCATGGTCACGTTCATCCGGTGGCGCGGGGCTCTCCGCCGCGGGGAGACCCCGGACACCTCACGGGCACGCGCCCTCTACCTCGTCAACCACGTCGAGATGGGGCTGGTGGTGCTGATCGTGTTCGTCGCCAGCTTCATGGCGCGCGGCTTCGGCATGAGGTAGCTCGCTGCTTCGAGCGGAGGTACGTGAGCTCGGCGCCCAGGAACACGATCATCGACGCATAGAACACCCACACGGTCATCACGACCAGAGAGCCGGCGGCGCCGTAGGGAGAGCCGATGCTCGTGCGTCCGAGATAGAGCCCGATGAGGCTCTTGCCGACGGTGAACAGCACCGAGGTGGTGACCGCGCCCACCCACACGTCGCGCCACGCCACCGGCGCATCCGGCAGGACCTTGAAGATCGTGGCGAAGAGGGCGGTGACGACGATCAGGGAGACGAGCAGGTTGAGAGCCTCGAGCACGATCCCGGCATTGCTCACTCCGCCCAGTGCCTCGCCGATGGCCGCCACCGCGGCGCTGATGACGAGAGAGACGAGGAGCAGAAAGCCGACGGCGAGAACCATGGCGAGCGACAGCAGCCGCTCCTTGACGAAGAGCCACACCATGCCCGCGCTCCCGTGCGAGCTCTCCTCCATCTTCCAGATCCGATTCAGAGAGCTCTGCAGCTGCGCGAACACCGTGGTGGCGCCGAGCAGCAGCACGGCGGTGCCGATCACCACCGACAGCGTGCCCTTCGCCGGGTCGCGCGCATGCCGCAGCACGGTCTGCACCACCTCGCTCCCCTCGCTGCCGATGAGGAGACCCATCTCGGTCACGATTCTCCGCTCCACGGTGGCGCGCTCGAAGACCAGCCCGGCCACCGCGACCGTCATCAGTACCAGGGGCGCGAGGGAGAGCAGCGTGTAGTATGACAGCGCCGCGGCGAGCTCCATCGGCCGGTTGGCCCAGTACTCGCGCGCGAGCTCCTTCAGCGTCGCCATGCGTCTGCGGGCGGCCTCAATCGGGGATGCAGGCGGTGACCGTGATCTCGACCAGTAGCTCCGGCGAGTTCAGCATGACCTCCACGGTGGTCCGGGCCGGCTTGTTGGCCGGAAAGTAGCGCCCGTACTCCTCGTTATAGGCGGCCAGGTCCTCCCGCTTCGTCAGATGCGTCGTGACCGTCAGCACGTTGTCGAGCGACGTGCCCGCCGCGGTCAGGATCGCCTTGATGCGCTCGAGGACATTCCTCGTCTGCTCCCGGATGTCCTTGCCGAGCTCGCCCGTCGCGGGGTGCCTCCCGGTCTGGCCCGCCACGAAGACGAGGTTGCCGAACCGTGTGGCGAGAGACAGATTGGGATTGGACGCGGCCATCTCGACGCGGACGATCTCCTTTTTCGGCATGGCTTCTCTCCTTGTGGGCCAGCGCGGACGAGCCGTCTTACCTGGGCGAGGCAGAGCGCTCTTCGGCGAGCTCCTTGCGAAGCGCTTCCGCCAGTCGGATGTACTGCTCGGGGCGATTGTAGAGCTGGACGGAGATCCTCAACAGGCGTCTCGGCGGAGCGGGCCAGCGCATGATCGGCAGCTCGATGCCCCAGTCGTCGAAGAGCCGCCCCTGTATCGGATCGCGAACGCGCCAGCCGGTTTCCGTCCTCACGCTGTCCGGCAGGACGATGCTCGCGAGCGAGCCGATCATGTCATCCGGAGACGGCGGCTCGCTGCCCGCGGCCGCGCACAGAAGATCCCGCGCCGCCAACGTGAGCGCTCGGTTGCGGGCCATCAGGGCCGGCCACCCTCCCGGAAGCCGCGAGCCCATGTACTCGATCGCCTTCGGCACCGTCAGCCAGGCGGTCGGGTCCTGGGTGCCCGTCCAGTCGAACTCGAGGCGGAAGCGCGAGCGCCCCGGCCGCACGCCCGTGGCGCCGTGGCTGATGGTCAGCGGATGGACGTCGGCCTGGCGATCGCGGCGCACCCAGAGGAAGGCCGAGCCCTTCGGCGCGCACATCCATTTGTGGCAGTTGGCGCTGTAGTAGGCCGCGCCGAGCGCGCGGAGGTCGACCGGCACCATGCCGGGCGCGTGCGCGCCGTCCACCAGCGTCTCGACGCCGCGCCGGAGGAGCTCCGTGACCATGCGCTCGATGGGCAGGATGATCCCGGTGGGGCTCGTGATGTGATCGAGGAGCGCCAGGCGCGTGCGCGGCGTCACCTTGGCGAGGACGGCGTCCACCACCGCGTCCGGGGACGCGACGGGGAATGGGATGAC
>JBKPBU010000092.1:0-2430 GCA_046727015.1 Candidatus Methylomirabilota bacterium
GACGTGACGACGATGATGGGGATCTTGGCGATCTCGGGCTCGGCCCGGATCTGCCGGGTCGCTTCCAGGCCCGACATCTTGGGCAGCTGGACGTCCATGATGATCAGGTTGGGCTTCTCCCGACGCGCCGCTTCGACGCCCGTCTCGCCGTCGTGGGCTTCCATCAGATCGTACGGATGGCGGGCGAGCAGATCGTGGACGATCTTGCGGTTGAACTCGTTGTCCTCGACGAGCAAAATCTTCTTCTGGCTCATGCGGCCTCCGTGGCTTGCGCGACCCGCAGGGGAATCGCGAAGCGGAACGTCGAGCCGCGCCCCGGCTCGCTCTCGACCCAGATCCGGCCTCCGTGGAGCTCGACGAAGGTCTTCGTGATGCTCAACCCAAGACCGGTGCCGCCGAACTCGCGGCTGATGCTCGAGTCCACCTGGCGGAACTCACCGAAGATGTGATCGAGCTGGTCGCCCGGGATCCCGATGCCGGTGTCCGTGACGCTGTAGACGACCATGTCACCCTCGAGCCGGGCGCCGATCTCCACGCCACCCTGCTTGGTGAACTTCAGCGCGTTGCCCACGAGATTGGTCAGGCACTGCGTGATGCGCTTGCCGTCGCCGAAGGCGAGGGGAATGTCGGGCTGTACATTCGCCGTGAACTTGAGCCCTTTCTCCTCGGCGAGCGAGCGGAGGGAGGTCCGCGCCGTCTCCACCACCTCCTGGACGGAGTAGTCGGTGAGGGAGAGCTCCATCCGGCCCGCCTCGATCTTGGAGAGGTCGAGGACGTCGTTGATCAGCCGGAGCAGCTGCTGCCCGCACGTGCGGACGTCCTGGATGGGCCCACGGACCTCCGGGGACACCTCGCCGTAGATGTCGTCCAGGATCATCTCGGTGAAGCCGAGAATGGCGTTCATCGGCGTGCGCAGCTCGTGGCTCATGTTCGCGAGGAATTCCGACTTGGCCTGGCTGGCCCGCGCGAGCTGGCTGTTGAGCGCCTCGAGCTGGCGGGCGGCCTCGCGCTCTTCCTCGTAGAGGCGCCGGAGCTCGGCGCTCATGTTGTTCATCCGGGCGGCGAGCGCGCCAAACTCGTCGCGGTTGTCCACGGTGACGGTCGTGCTGAAGTCGCCCTTGGCGATCCGGCCGAGGACACGTTCGGCTTGGCGCACCGGCAGGATGAACGACCACGAGATGACGAAGCCGAGGAGAAGCGCGAGCAGGAGCGAGGCGAGGACGAAGCCACCCATGAAGTAGAAGGCGCGGCGGTTCGCGCGGCTGGTGGCGACGCGCTCGCCGGCCATGCCTTCCTCCTCGATCCGCACCACCTGCTCGACGAGGCCCTCGACCTGCTGGAAGAGCGGGTAACCGTTCTTGAGCTGGAGCTGCATGGCCTCGTCGATCTTGCCGTCGCGGACGAGGTTGGCGACGTCGGCCACGGTCGCCATCACTTCGCCCTGGGCGGTGCGGATGCGCTGGATGACGTCGCGCTCCTCCCGCGGCGCGGCGTCATCGATCTGGGCCAGCGCGCTGTTCAGCCGATTGTTCTCACGAAGGATGCTCCCGATGGTCGCCTCGTCACGCAGGATGAGCGCCATGGCCGTGTAGTTCATCTGCATGGCGAGGGCGTGCTGGGCCTGGCGGGCCGAGGTGACGCGCTGGTGGGCGTGGTGCATTGCTTCGCTCTGCTTTGACATGGTGCTGATGGTCTCCAGGCTCATTGCCCCCATGGCGGCGACGAGGAGGGCGACCAGCAGGAAGGCGGCCAGGAGCTTGAAATGCACCGACAGCCGCAGGCGCGCGACTGCGCGCACGAGCGGGCCCAGGGGGGTGTAGTTGAGGAGGAGGTGCGCCGCGCGCTCGCTCAGCCCCGGAGCGGCCGTCGGGGCAGATGCGGCGGGATCACCGGCCAATCCGACCTCGTGGAGGGGCATAGACAGCGCACCGGCATGCTAGCAACCGCGCGCGGGCGAGTCAAGAAGGGCCGGGCGGGCGGCGCGGAGCTTGACACGTGGGCCACCCGGGTATTAGCGTCGGTCCGATGCCCCCGAAGATATTGATCGTGGACGACACGGCCCACAACGTGAAGATGCTCGCGGACCTCCTCGCCGCCAAGGGCTACGCGATCGTGACCGCCACCTCCGGCCAGGAGGGTCTCGAGAAGGTGGAGGCGGAGCAGCCGGACCTCGTGCTGCTTGACGTCATGATGCCCGGCATGGACGGCTACGAGGTCTGCCGGCGGATCCGCGCCAACCCCGAGTACGGCATCCTGCCTGTGGTGATGGTGACGGCGCTGGATCCGGCACGCGAGCGCATCAAGGGCCTCGAGGCCGGGGCCGACGACTTCCTCACCAAGCCGGTCAACATGGCGGAGCTGATTGCACGGGTACGATCCCTGCTCAGGATAAAGGACCTGTACACGACCGTCCAGACCCAGGCTGCGGAG
>JBKPBU010000093.1:0-2658 GCA_046727015.1 Candidatus Methylomirabilota bacterium
GGCTCGATGATGTGCGTGTCCGCGTCGAAGATGCGGTAGCCTCCGCGTGCCATCAGCGTGCCTCCTTTGAGTTGCCCCGCCTCATCCCTTGGTGATCACGTCGACGAGGGCGGGGCGGCCCTCGTCCTTGACCACGCGGAGCGCGCGGCGAAGGGCCGGTCCCACGGCCTCCGCGCTGTCGAGCGGTCCCTCGGCGTGGACGCCGAAGCCCTGCGCGATGCGCGCGAAGTCCGGCGCCGGATCGTCGATGCGGATCCCCACGATCTTGTTCTCGACGGGGCGGCCGCGCGTCTTGGCCACCGCCTCCTGGTGCTCCTCGTCGTTGCCGTACGTCCGGTTGTTGAACATGACGGTCAGGAACGGCAGCCGGTGGTGCGCGGCGGTGTACAGGCCGCTCACGACATAGAGCAGGTCGCCGTCGGCCTGGAGGTTGACGCAGAGCTTCCCTGAGCCGCGATACGCTAACGCCACCCCGAGGGCGGCGGGCAGCCCGTAGCCGAGGCCCGCGCCCCCGCTGCCTCCGCAGACCCGCTCGGGCTGCCAATCCCAGAGCCGCCGCGCCCAGCCCTTCCCGCTGCCGTTGGCGAGGATCCAGTCCTCGTCCTTGATGACCTGCCACACCTCGGCCGCGAGCACGGCAGGCGTCAGGGGCTTCGATGCGCGCTCGAGGCTCACCGCGGCTTGCCACTCGGCGTCGAGCGCGGCATGGCGACGGGCGATGCGCTCCGCGCGGTTCCGGCGCTCCGCGGCGGCGCCCTCGTGCCGAAGCCGATCCTCGACGGCGGCGACGAGCATGGGCAGGGCGAGCGCGGCGTCGGCGGCGATCGGCAGGTCCACGGGGATCAGCGACTGGAACGTCTGCGCCCAGCTGCGGACGGCATAGTCATCGAGGGAGATCGAGATCACACGGGTGCTCTCGTTCAGCAGGCGTACCTCGCGCGTGCTTCGATCGACCTGACCCATCGCGCCGAGCAGGTTCGTGACGTCGAGGGCAAGGATGAGGTCGGCCTCGCGCACGACCTCGTCTCGCGCGCCGCTCATGTCCAGGGGATGACGGCCGGGGACGCTCGGTCGCCCCTGGTATTCGACGGCGAGGTCGACGAGCGGCGCCGCGAGCAGCTCGGCGAGACGGCAGAGCGGCCCCGCCACTCCGGGCCGGCGCCCGAGGGATTCCACGACGATCACCGGATAGCGCGCCTCCGCGAGCCGGCGGGCCGCGTCTTCGATGGCGCGCGGGTCGGCGTGGGGGGGCGTCGCCGGCTGGAAGCGCCCGACGTCGGGCATGGGGATCGGACCTTCCAGCGCCTGTTCCTGAAGACCGGCGTCGAGACACAGGTAGACGGGGCCCTGCGGCTCCGTCCGGGCGAGCCGCCACGCACGCAGAAAGGCCTCGGGAATGGCGGCGACGCTCGCGGGCTGGTCGTCCAGCTTGACGTAGTCCCGCACCTGCATCCCCTGCACGAGCGCGGTGTGAATCCAGTCGATCCAGGGCCGGCGTCGGGTCGTGTCCATGGGACCGGTGGCCCCGAGCACGAGGAGGGGGACCCGATCGCAGAAGGCGTTGAAGATGGCCATGCTCGCGTGCTGGAGGCCGACGATGTCGTGCACCACCGCCGCCATCGGCCGGCCCTTGGCCTTGGCATAGCCGTGGGCGAGGGCGACGGCGATCTCCTCGTGCGTGGTGAGCACGAGCTCGGGCCCCCGCGCGCCCCCGTAGTTCACCAGGGAGTCGTGGAGGCCGCGGAACGTCGCCCCCGGATTGACGGCGACGTGCTCGACGCCGACCGCGCGCAGGAGCTCGACGACGAGATCCGACCCGTATCCTGCCGTGCCGCCGTCCTTCAGGTCCCGGACGGGCACAACGGTCAGCGTCCGGTCGGCGAGGCGGCGGCGTCGGCCCTCTGGAAGTCGGCCTCGGTGAAGCCGTACAGATGCGCTCCTCCCTCGAAGATCTGCGCGGCGATCTTGCGGGGAACGTTCTTGAGGAGATTGTCCGCCACGTGGGGGAAATTGGAGTCGAAGTGCGGATAGTCCGTCGAGATGCACATCCGGTCGGCGCCGATGAGGCCGGCGGTGGCCTCGATCTCCGGCTCGCTGCCCTCGACGGCGGCCCAGCAGTTGCGCCGGAAATACTCCCGGGGAGTCAGGGCCAGGTAGGGGGCGTGCGAATCACGGTACTGCGGGTAGTCCCACTCGATGCGCGACAGGAGTCCGGGCACCCAGGAATTCTGGGCTTCCAGGAAGCCCACCCGCAGCCGGGGGTGGAACTCGAACACGCCGCCGATGATCATGGCGATCATCGCCTGTTGCATCTCGATCCAGTGGCTGGCCACGTGCCGGTAGAAGCGGTTCTCGCCGTACAGGGGAATCATCCGCGAGTACACCGCGCTCACGCCCTCGTGAAAGCCCCAGGTCACGTTGAGCTCTTCGTGCACGCTGTAGAGCGGGTCCCAATAGTTCGAGTGCCAGTAGTGATCGTTGACCAGGTTCGGCCGGATGAACGATCCCACGGCACCAAGCTTCGCGCAGCGCACGAGCTCGCGGCACGCGAGGTGCACGTCGTGCACGGGCAACATGGCCACGAACTTCAAGCGGTGGGGGCTGTACTGGCAGAACTCGTGGATCCAGTTGTTGTATGCCTGGCAGAGGGCGAGGGAG
>JBKPBU010000094.1:0-1790 GCA_046727015.1 Candidatus Methylomirabilota bacterium
GATAGCGAAGCGCCTCGAGCGCGACGGCTTCCTCACCGCCGACGATCTCGCGGCGCACACGGGTGCGTGGGGAGAGCCCATCAGCACGACCTATCGCGGCTACACGGTGTGGGAGACGCCGCCTCCGACGCAGGGCCTCGCCACGCTGCTCACGCTGAACCTCCTCGAAGGCTTCGACGTGACGGCGCACCCGATCCACTCCGTCGAGCACCTCCACCTGCTCCTCGAGATGACCAAGCTCGCCTACGCCGACCGCGATCGCTGGGTCGCCGACCCCGCCGCGTCGCGCGTGCCCATCGAAGCTCTGCTCGACAAGGACTACGCCGCGCGCCGGCGCACGCGGTTCGATCCGGACAAGGCGCAGCGCTACGAGCCGGGCGAGGTCGAGGGCGACACCACGGGCTTCGTCATCGCCGACGGGCGCGGCAATCTTCTCTCGGTGATCCAGAGCATCTACAAGGGGTTCGGCGCCGGCGTGGTGGCGCCCGGCACCGGCGTGGTGCTCCAGAACCGCGGCGCCTACTTCAACACGAATCCCGGGCATCCGAACTGCTTCGGGCCTCACAAGCAGCCCTTCCACACGCTGATCGCCAGCATCGTGACGCGCGACGGGCGGCCGGTGCTGGGGCTCGCCAACATGGGCGGTGACGGGCAGGCGATGTTTCACACCCAGATCCTCACCAACACGTTCGACTTCGGCATGGAGATCCAGGAGGCCATCGAGCGGCCGCGCTTCTTCATGGGACGCCTCGAACCGAGCGACGCGCCGGACCTGGTCCGGCTGGAGAGCCGCGTGCCCGTCCCCGTGCGTGAGGCCCTCGTCGGCCGCGGCCACAATATCCTGCCCGTGTCGGACTGGTTCAGCCAGGAAGGGCAGGCCCACGCCGTCGCCATATTGAAGGACGGTGTCCTGCGGGGAGGCGCCGATCCGCGCGGAGACGGCGCGGCTGTGGGATATTAAGGATATGCGGTCCATCCGATTCATCGCGGCGGTCGTGGGGTTGGCGCTGGCGCTGCCGGCGGCGGCATGCGCGGCCAGCTGGGGAGGCATCGAGCCCGGCGAGACGACGCTGGAGCAGGTGCGTGAGCGCTACGGCCCGCCCTCGCAGGAGACCAAGCAGAAGGTCGACACCTACGACACCACGACCTGGATCTACGAGGCCGGCAAAGCGCCCGAGGGAATCAACCGCATGGTGGTGGACTTCGGCATCCTCAAGCCCGACGGCTTCAAGGCGAACCTCGTGCGGGTCTTCGTGATCGAGCCCAGGCCGTCCATCTTCGCCGTGCAGACCATCGTGGACGGCTGGGGTCTGCCGTCGGCGGCCGGCGATTCGGGCGGCTTTCCCACGATGGTCTACGAGGCAGGACTCGTCGTCGTCTTCGACAAGCAGACCCTCTGGGCGGAATCCATGACCTTCACGGTTCCCCAGCCTCTGCCCCAGTCCCCCGCGGCCGGAGCCGCACCCGGGTCCGCTCCCGCCTCTGCGTCTCCGACGGCGCCCGCCGCGCCCAAGCCTCCCCAGCCCGCCGGCCCGCGTCCGTAACTAGCGGATGGTTGACAGGCTCCTGGCCTTCGACCCGGGCGGCCGGGGCATCGCCCATTTTTTCGTGCCGGGGGGCGCGGCGCGCGCGGCCCTCGCGCTTCGGCGCGCCAAGCGCGTGCTCCTGACCACCGGCTTTTCCATTGGCCCGGGGCTGCCCGAGACCGACGGCCCGCCGGGCACGGCGTCGCTTGGCCGGGCGCTGCGCGCTCTCGGCGCCGAGGTGATGTACATCACCGACGCCGCGTC
>JBKPBU010000095.1:0-1545 GCA_046727015.1 Candidatus Methylomirabilota bacterium
CGGCAGGACCTGGTGCCACCAGCCGACCGCGCCTGCGAGCGCGAGGATGACCCCGACGACGCTGACCGTCGCGCTCGTGACCAGCCCCGCGCAGGCCAGCGTGACGCCCAGGGCCACGACCATCGGCCATGCCGTGGGCGCCGGCATCTCGACGCCGTTGGGCGTGGGCCTGCCCGGCCTCGCAGGCATGCTCATGCCGAGCTCTTTTCCGTAATCATCGGCCGATCACGTAGACCACGGTGAAGACGACGACCCATACGGCGTCGACGAAGTGCCAGTACCAGGACACGATCTCGACACGCTCGCCGTGCGCCGGCCGGAGCGCTCCGGCCCACGCGAGGACGGAGCAGAGCCCGAGCATGAAGAGCCCGATGATCACGTGCGAAGCGTGGAGCCCGACCAGCGGGTAGAAGGTCGTGCCGAAGAGGTTGGTCCCGATCGTGAGGCCGTGCGCGTAGATGAGGCGGTACCATTCCTTCGCGGTGCCGACGAGGAAAGTGGCGCCGAGCGCCACCGTCACGAGGAGCCAGATCCCGGAGAGCCCGACGCGACCGCGCTTGAGTGCCCGCGCGGCGAGCGCGACGGAGAGGCTGCTCGACAAGAGGCAGACCGTGCCCAGCACCGGCAGCTCCAGCACGTCCTTGGGGTATGGCCCATTGACGCTCTTGCCGATGTAGAAGAGATAGGCCACGACGAAGACAGCGAACAGCGAGATCTCGGCCACGATCAGGCCGAGAATGCCAATTCTGCCTTTCAGGTGGATCCGGGAGGGAGCGAGCGCCGCTCCTCCCCCGGGCCCCCCCGCCGCTTGTGACATGGATCCGGATCCGGAGCTCATTCGTGGGGGCCGTCGGGGTCGTCGGGATGCTTGAGGTCCCAGAGCGGGCGGCGGCTCGTTGTCACCGGGACCGTCTCGAAGTTGTAGGGCGGGGGCGGAGAGGTCGTGGCCCACTCGAGCGTCCAGGCGTCCCAGGGGTCGTCGCCCGCGCGCCGTCCGCTCCGGAGCGAGACGAGCACGTTGACGACGAAGAGCAGGACCGCGACGATCTGCAGCGGCACGCCGAGCGTGGTGACGAGATTCCACATGTCCCACCCGCGGTCGGCCTGGTAGGTGTAGATCCGGCGCGGCATACCGAGAATGCCCGGGACGTGCATCGTGACGAACGTGACGTTGAACCCGACCACCAGCAGCCAGAAGTTCCAGCGCCCCAGTCTTTCGGAGAGCATGCGCCCCGTCACCTTGGGGAACCAGTAGTAGATAGCCGCGAAGATCGTGAAGAGCAGGCTGCCCACCAGCACGAAGTGGAAGTGGGCGACCACGAAATACGTGTCGGTCAGCTGCCAGTTGAACGGCGCTACCGAAAGCATGATGCCCGTGAGCCCCGCGCAGAGGAACTGGAACAGGAAGGCGCAGCTGAAGAGCATGGGGGTGTCGAAGCGCAGCGAGCCCCCGTACATGGTCGCGAGCCAGTTGAAGATCTTGATCCCGGTGGGGACCGAGATCAGCATGGTCGACAAGGCGAACAAGGCATTGAGCGGCGCGCC
>JBKPBU010000096.1:0-5985 GCA_046727015.1 Candidatus Methylomirabilota bacterium
GGTCTGACCAACGGATCCACGCTCGCGGTGGGCAGCCTGGTCACCCTCGCCTCGATGCTGATCGGGGGCTGGCTGACCCTCCGCGCGATGTACGGGAACGCCGGAGCGTAGTAGCGTCGAGCGGCCGGTAAATCATCGGGAGGGGCTGGGGGGTGCCCTCCCGGGACCACACTGAGTCGCGGGCGCTCCCGTACATCGCGCGGAGGGTCAGCCAGCCCCCGATCAGCATCGAGGCGAGGGTGACCAGGCTGCCCACCGCGAGCGTGGATCCGTTGGTCAGACCCTGAGTGATGTTGCAGCCCTCGGCGAGGATCGCGGACCCGCCCATGAGCAGACCGCCCGAGAAGACCTTCACGAGGGACCACCCGGGCGGGAGCTTCCAGCGGAAGTCGCCGGTGGACCATGCGGCGGCGAAGGCGCCGATGGGCACCGCCACCACCATGACCATGCTCCAGTTGACGTGGTTGGGAAAGCCGACGAGCGGGTAGGTCAGGAGCTCGCCGGTATTGAGTGCGAAAGTGATGCCGACGGGACGCTCGCCGAAGCTCGACGCCCACCAGCCAGCCGCGATGAGCATCCCGACGGCCACGCCGGTTACGTGCCAGGGCCACTTGCCGTGCTGGTCCTGGCTCTTGGAGCGGAGGAGCCAAAGGCCACCGGCCACCCACAGGACCGCGATGACGATCCAGGGGGAGAGGCCGAGCACCGTGGCGAGGGTGGGCGGCGCGTCGGCGACCGTCACCGCGGGCGCTTGGAGCGTTGCGCGCACGGAAGAGAGCGCGCCCAGCCTCACGGTCGTCGCGCCCATCGCGAAGCCGAGCAGGATGACCCACGCGCCGATCGCCCCCTCGCCGACGCGGTACCACGTGCTGCCGGAGCAGCCGCCGGCCAACACCATGCCCGCGCCGAAGAGGAGCCCGCCGATGCTGTTCGACATCCAGTGGAACGGACGAATGGGAATTTCGGCGAGCCCCGCGGCGGACAGCGCCTGCACCGCGGCCATCGCCACGAGCAGCGCGAGCGCGTAGGCTCGCGCGATGGTCGCGTCGCCCATGAGGAACAGGTTGGCCAGCGCCCGCATGAGGCAGAATCCGCCGCGCTGGATGACGTAGCCGAACGCCGCGCCCGTCATCACGGCCGAGACGTAGAAGGGCCAGGCGACTTCGGCCATGCGCGCATGCTAGCGAAAAGCCTCCGGCGAGTCAAAATGGCCGAGAGTACGGGCGCAGGTTTGACTGGCGTGGAACCGGATGCTACGGTGCCCGTGATGCTCTCACTCACCGGTCGCGCGCTGCTCTGCGGCGTGGCCGCGGCTGCGCTCACCGGCTGCACGAGTGCTCGCGGCGCTCAGACACCTCAGGAGCCGGCGCCGCCTCGCATCACGCTCACCGATGTGAAGAGCGCGCAGGATGCGCAGGCGCAGGAGATCGCGCGTCTCGCGGCCGACGTCAAGGCGATGGACGCGCAGCAGGCGTTCCTCGTGGCCGAGATCAAGAACCTCAGCGAGCAGCTGGCCAAGCTCAAGTCATCGCTCGACGACGTCGAGACCGCGATGCGGTCGTTGCGCGCGACGCCCGTCCCGCCGGAGTCGCGCCCCGTTCCCGCCCCCGCGCCACCTCCGACACCGGCTCCCGCGCCCGCGCCGCCGGCCGCCGCGGTGCCGGAGCCGAAGCCCGCCGCGCCCATTCCCGCTGCGCCCGCTTCAGGACGGACGCCCTCGAGCAACGCCGAGGCGGACCGGATTTTCGCCGCCGCGCTCGCCAGGCTACGCGCCGGCGATGAGGGTCAGGCGGCGCTCGAGTTCACTGAGTTCGTGGCGCAGTACCCGACACATCCACAGGCGGCGGTGGCGCAGAATTACATCGGCGAGGCGTACTACCGCCAGCGCGAATACCGTCAGGCCATGGGCGAGTACCAGAAGACCGTGGACAACTACACGCAGGCGGCGCAGGTCTCCGAAGCTCTGCTCAAGATCGGACTCTGCCAGCGTGCGCTGGGCGACGGCGCGAGCGCGAAAGCCACGTGGGAGCAGGTGGTCAAGCGGTTCCCGAAGAGCGACGCGGCCCGGCAGGCCCGCGCGCTACTGGCGGCGCGCCCCGTGGGTGGCCGCTAGGGTTTGAGGGAGCGGGATGGCGGTCTGCTATACTGACTTTCACTCCGTCGAGCCGACGGACGAACCCATGAGCGCCACCCACGAGCGTATCCGGAATGAGACAGGCCGCGCGCCGAGGCAGATCCTGCTCGGTGATGCCGCGTATCCGGCCAACCTGCGCGAGATTCAGGCTCCGCCCGGACGATTGTACGTGCGCGGCACGCTCACCGAGGACGATGCCCTTGCGGTGGCCATCGTGGGCGCGCGCGCGGCGACGCCCTACGGCGTGGCGGTGGCGGAGCGGCTCGCGGCCGATCTCGCGGCCCGCGGCGTCACCGTGGTGAGCGGGCTTGCTCGCGGCATCGACAGCGCCGCCCATCGCGGGGCGCTCCGGGCCGGCGGACGGACGATCGCGGTGCTGGGCTCCGGCGTGGACGTGATCTACCCGCCCGAGAATCGCCGCCTGGCGGGAGAGATCGAAGCGTCCGGTGCGCTCGTATCGCAGTTCGCTGCCGGAACCCCGCCGCTGGCGGGATATTTCCCGGCCCGCAACCGCGTGATCGCCGGGCTCTCGCTCGGAGTGGTGGTGGTCGAAGCCGCTGAGAGGAGCGGCTCCTTGATCACGGCAGGGCTGGCGGGTGAGCTCGGCCGCGAGGTCATGGCCGTGCCCGGGCCCCTGACGAGCCCGCTGAGCGCGGGAGCGCACCGCCTCATTCAGGACGGCGCCGCGCTCATTCAGGGCTGGGAAGACATCGTCGGCCAACTACCTTTGCGCTGGCGGGACTGCGTCAAACCGCTGAATGCCACGACCGCCGCCACCGACTCGCGTAGCCGCGACCGTCTCGCCCACGGTCAAGATGCCGACAGGCATGTTGAGGATAAAAATGATGAGAGCACACTCTCGCTCCTGCGGATCATCGGCGAGGAGCCGATGGGCATCGACAGCATCATCGAGCGCAGCGGGTTGACGGTGGGCCGGGCCTCGGCCCTCCTGGTGACCCTCGAGGTCGACGGACGCATCCGGCAGCTCGAGGGCAAGCGCTTCGTACAGGTGAGACTCGGATGAAGCCCAAGCGCCACGCGAAGAAGCCCCTGGTGGCGACGAAGATTCCGGCGCCGACGAAGACCTCCGTGCCGACGAGGTCCTCTGGATCGTTGAAGTCCCTCGTGGTCGTAGAGTCGCCCACCAAGGTCAAGACGATCCAGAAGTACCTGGATTCGAGCTACATCGTCAAGGCTTCGATGGGACATGTCCGCGACCTGCCCAAGAGCAAGCTCGGCGTCGACGAGAAGAGGGACTTCAAGCCGGACTATCGTGTCCTGCCCGCGAAAAAGAAGGTGCTCGACGAGCTCAAGAAAGCCGCGGAAAAGGTCGGCACCCTGTACATCGCCACGGATCCGGACCGCGAAGGGGAGGCGATCGGCTGGCATCTCGCCCAGGAGCTGGGCGTGGCCAAGGCCAAGACGTACCGGATCATGTTCAACGAGATCACGGAGCGCGCGGTCAAGGCCGCCTTCCAGCATCCCGGCAAGATCGACATCAAGAAAGTGGACGCGCAGCAGGCGCGGCGCATCCTCGACCGGCTGGTCGGCTACAAGCTCTCGCCGCTGCTCTGGCAGAAGATCCGTCGCGGGCTCTCGGCCGGGCGTGTCCAGTCCATTGCGGTGCGGCTCCTCACCGAGCGCGAGCGCGAGATCCTCGCCTTCGTCGCCACCGAGTACTGGTCGCTCCACGCGCGGCTCCGGGGCAAGAATCCGCCGGAATTCACCGCGACCCTGCGCGAGTACAACGGCGAGAAGGCGGCGCTGGCCACGGAGGCCGCCACCCTCGCGGTCATGACATCGCTGCACGGCGCCACCTGGCGGGTCAAGAGCGTGACGCGCGGCGAGCGCCGGCGCAATCCCGCGGCGCCCTTCATCACCTCCACCCTGCAGCAGGAGGCGAGCCGCAAGCTCCACTTCACGGCCAAGAAGGCGATGATGCTGGCGCAGCAGCTCTACGAGGGCATCGAGCTGGGGAGCGAGGGCGCGGTCGGCCTCATCACCTACATGCGCACCGACGCCGTGCGCGTCGCGCGCGAGGCCCAGGACGAGGCGCGCGCCTGGATCACCGGGCGGCTCGGGCGCGAGTATCTCCCCGACGCCCCGCCCACCTACAAGGCGAAGAAGAGCGCCCAGGAGGCCCATGAGGCTATCCGGCCGAGCGCGGTCGAGCGGGAGCCCAAGGCGGTGGCGCGCTTTCTCTCCAAGGACCAGCTCGCGCTCTACCGCCTGATCTGGGAGCGTTTCCTCGCGAGCCAGATGCTGCCGGCCGTCTACGACACCGTGGCGGCCGACATCGAGGCGGGCCAATGCCTCTTCCGCGCCCAGGGCTCGACGCTCAAGTTCGCGGGCTTCACGGCGGTCTACGTGGAATCGCGCGAGGAGTCGGACGCCGTCCCCGAGGAAGAGCAGGAGGCGGTGGTGCCCCCGCTCACGGAAGGCGAGATCCTCAAGCTTCTCGCGCTCGATCCCAAGCAGCACTTCACCCAGCCGCCGCCGCGCTACACCGAGGCTTCGCTCGTCAAGACGCTTGAGGAGCGGGGGATCGGGCGACCGTCCACCTACGCCCAGATTCTCTCGACGATCCAGGAGCGAGAGTACGCGCGCCGGGAAAAGGGCACGCTCTTCCCGAGCGAGCTGGGGATGCTCGTCACCGACCGGCTGGTGCCGTTCTTCCCCGAGATCATGGATATCGACTTCACCGCCCAGCTGGAGGAGTCGCTCGACCTGGTCGAGGAGGGCGACGCGGACTGGGTCAAGCTGGTGGGAAAGTTCAACACGCAGCTGGACAAGGACATCCGCAAGGCGAAGAAGGACATGCCGGACGACAAGGTCGGGGAGGACACGGGCGAGAAGTGCCCCGATTGCGGCAAGCCGGTCCTCGAGAAGTGGGGGCGCTTCGGCAAGTTCCTGGCGTGCTCGGGCTACCCTGACTGCAAGTACACCAAGGACCTGGGCGGCCGCGAGAAGCCCGCCGATGAGATGACGGACGAGGCATGCCCGACGTGCGGCAAGCCGATGGTGATCAAGCACGGACGTTTCGGCAAATTCATCGCGTGCTCCGGTTACCCCGAGTGCAAGACGACCAAGCCCGTGACCCTCGGGATCACGTGCCCCGAGGAGGGTTGCGGCGGCCAGCTCGTCGAGCGTCGCAGCAAGCGGGGCAAGACCTTCTACGCCTGCAGCAAGTACCCCGAGTGCAAGTTCGTCGCCTGGGCCCGCCCCATCATCGAGCCCTGCCCGAAGTGCGGCGCGACGTTCCTGACGGAGCGGGTGGCGAAGGGCGGCAAGCGTACCCGCGCCTGCATTCGCGGCGAATGCGGGTACAAGGAAGAGGTCGCCCCCTCGGTGGCGTGAGCCTGCGGCCATGAAGGATCCGGCGGCCGAATTCCTCCGCTATCTCGATCTCCAGCGCGGCGCCTCGCGGCACACGCTCCGGGGCTACGCCACCGACCTCGCCGAGTTCCGCGCGTTCCTCTCCCGCGAGGGCATGGGCGACATCGCGCACGCGGACGCCAGAGCAGTGCGGGCGTGGGTCGCGCATCTCCACGACCGGAAGCTCGCCAAGAGCTCCATCGCGCGCAAGCTCGCCACCGTGAGGAGCTGTTTCAGGTACCTGGCCCGCGTGGGCCGGGTCGAGGTCAATCCCGCCCGCCAGGTTGGGAGCCCCCGGCTGCCCAAGCGGCTGCCTTCGTTCCTGCCCAAGGACGAGTCGAAGGAGCTGCTTGACGCCCACCCCGAGCGGTCGGAGGCGGGGCTGCGGGATCACGCCCTCCTCGAGCTTCTCTATGCCAGCGGTCTCCGAGTGGCCGAGTGCTGCGGCCTCGATCTCGACGACGTCGACCGGCGCG
>JBKPBU010000097.1:0-2838 GCA_046727015.1 Candidatus Methylomirabilota bacterium
ATTGGCCACGCCCACGTCGGTGAACCAGCAGAGCGGCACGCCATCGGCGGCGAGGCGGCGCTGGAAGTCGAGGCGGAGGGTTAGGTCGCCGTGAATCGCCGCGGGATCTTTGCCGATGTCGAGCGCACAGGCCGCCAGCGCTCCCGCCGACTCGCCGGTGTTCCACTCGACCGGATGCAGCCGGTAGCAGCCATTGGTGATGTGCGTCGTGCCGAGGTTCTTGGCGCCCGCGAGGAGATTCTTCACTCTCACGGGGATGAGCGCTCCCATCGGAATCTGGAAGGGGCGCGTGCGGCAGGACACGCCGACATCGTCGGGGCCGGAGTTGTGTATGTCGATGGGATACCAGCCGACGCCGACTGAATCCAGGAAGTGACGGGCGCGCGCGCCATGTTGATACGCTGCGGACACGTCCTGCTCGACCACGGTCGTGAGCGCTCGGATCCGCCGGCATTCTCGTATGTACGGATGCTTGCCGAGGGCGTCGACCGTGCCAAAGACGTCCGGGCGTGGTCTCAACTCCGGGAATCCCGTCACCCCTCCGGCTCTCGGCGCCTCGGTTTGCAGCCAGTAGAGGAAGCCCAGGCTCACACGCTTGGCATCCTGGAGAGCGCGCGCCTGGTCGAGCGGCTCGCGGTCGAGGATGCTCTGGTCGCGATAGTCATTGCCCGGCCAGTTGAGCATGCTGATGTCATTGGGGTAGCCGGCAGCATGCGGGAAGAGGCTCGCGTCGATGAGGCGGCGATAGGCCCAGAGCCCGCCCTTGGTACCAGCGGCCTGATCCAGCACCTCGTATTCGAGCCAGCGCGTCTCCTCCCCGTAGATCTCGCCGCCGTGCACGTGGATTCTCAACGAGTATGGCTGGCCGTCTCTATATCGCTCGTACAGCTCCGGCTTGGCGATCACGTGGCGCGCGCCCGGCCGCATGCGCTCCAGCACGAACGTGTAGGTGAAGCTCTGGACGCAGTGGGGCTTGGACTCGAGAGGCTGGGCATGCGGCTCGCCCGTCTCGGCCTTGGTCTCGGCTCCAACCACGTACTCCGCGCCCGCCAGCGGCAAGAGTTCGCCCAGCTCGGTCGCGTCGATGACGATGCGCGGCCTGATGCGCGTCCAGCGGCGCTCGTCCAGGTTGACCGCGAGCACGCTCTCGACCCGATCCGCGCTGACCTGGGCGCGCGCGGCCTTGGTGCGCGTGAAGATGGCGAGCAGCCCGGACTCGACGAATGGACGCGCCATGGCGTCGAGCGCGTCCACCGCGATGCGAGGCTCGAAGGCGAGCCGCGTGACCCAGCAGGCGCCGGGATTGGGATGGGGCTGGGCGGCCAGCGCGGGGGAGAGGCGGCGGTAGTGATCGCGGATCGCCTCGCGCAGGGCGTAGTAGCTCCGCGTTCCGCCGAAGCGCTCGATGTGCTCGTGCTCGTCCAGCGCCGACACGCCCTGCGCGGTCAGCTGGCCGCCGATCCAGTCCGTCTCTTCGAGCAGGCAGACGGTTCGTCCGCCGCGCGCTGCGGCCAGCGCCGCGGCGATCCCGCCGGTGCCACCGCCCACCACGAGCACGTCGCACGTGCGTTCCTCGACGCCCCGGCTCGGCTCGGCGCACTCCACGACTGCCGTGGCGGGATCCCCCGTCGCGCGGACGGCCAGCACGTCGAGGAGGGCCGTCACCGCGGCCTCACGCGCCCAGGTAGAGCTTGCGGACCACATCGGTCCGCTGGAGCTCGGCGGCCGTTCCGCGGAGCGAGACGTGGCCGGACTCGAGGAGATAGGCGCGGTCGGCCAGCTCGAGAGCCATGGCCGCGTTCTGCTCGACGAGCACGATGGTGAGGCCGCGCCCCGCCAGCTCGCGGATGATGCGCGCGATCTCGCTCACGATGATGGGCGCGAGCCCCAGCGACGGCTCGTCGAGGAGCAGGCACTTGGGCTTCGCCATGAGCCCGCGCCCGATGGCCAGCATCTGCTGCTCGCCTCCCGAGAGCGAGCCGCCGCGCTGCTGGACGCGCTCGCGCAGCCGCGGGAAGAGCTCGTAGACCTCTTCGAGGTCGCCGCCGATGTCGCCGCGATCCGGCCGCTGGTAGGCGCCCATCCTCAGGTTGTCCAGCACCGTGAACTTGGGGAAGATCTGGCGCCCCTCGGGCACGAGCACGAGGCCGCGCTCGACGCGCTCGAAAGGCAGGAGCCGCGTGATGTCTTCGCCGAGATAGCGGACGTGACCGGCCGAGGGCTCCTTGAGCCCCGCGATGACCCTCAACGTCGTGGTCTTGCCGGCGGCGTTCGGGCCAATGATGCAGACGATCTCGCCGTCTTCCACCTCGAGACTCACGTCGTGCAGGACGTGGACCTTGGCGTAGCGGCAATCGATCCGGTCAAGCTCGAGCATGCCCCGCTCCCAGATAAGCCTCGATCACGGCCGTCTCGTTGAGCACCTGCTCCGGCGTCCCCTCCGCGATCTTCCGTCCGTAGTTGAGCGCGATGACCCGGTCGGCCAGACCTCTGAGGAAGCCGATCTTGTGGTCGACGAGGCAGAGCGTGGTGCCGGCCTCGTGCACCTTCGCCAGGACAGCCGCGAGATTGTGGACCTCGTCGCGTCCGAGACCCGATGCCGGCTCGTCCAGGAGGAGGAGCTCCGGGTCGCACATGAGGGCCATGGCCAGGCCGAGCATCTTCTCCTCGCCGTAGGAGAGGTTGCCGGCGAGCTGACTGGCGGCGCCGCCGAGGTCGCAGAGGGCCAGCACCTCGGCCACCCGGCCGGCCAGTTGGCGCTCGACGTCGCGCGCGGCGCCGAGGACCTCGAGGCCACGGCGGAGCCCCAGCGCGCGCTTGAGCGTCAGGTGACTCGCC
>JBKPBU010000098.1:0-1754 GCA_046727015.1 Candidatus Methylomirabilota bacterium
GGCCAACGTCGGTCGGCGATTGTGAGATGACGGTCAAGATTTCAGCCGTCGCTGTCTGTTGCTCAAGTGCCTCCTTAAGCTCGGTGAACAGACGCACGTTCTCGATGGCGATGACGGCCTGGTCGGCGAAGGTCTTCACGAGCTCGATCTGCTTGTCTGAAAAGGGGCGGACCTCTGTTCGCTGCATCGTGATCAGGCCAATCGGCACGGCCTCTCGAACAAGCGGAACCGCGAGGAATGACCGAATCCCGAGGCGCGCAGCCATCTGCCTGCCCAGAGGGAAGTCGGCCGCCTCCGACAGGTCCTTCACGTGGAAGGGATGCCCCTCGATGAACGCTCGCCCTGAGACAAATCTGCGATCGATCGGCAGCTTTGTTCCAATTTGCTCGGCGAGCGGTCCGTAGTGAGCCTCCATGCGAAGAGCTTCACCGTCGCGGAGAATGATGGTCGCGTTCGAGGCATCACATAGCCGCGCGCCTCTCTCGGCAATGGCGTCCAAGACTGGCTGGAGCTGCGCTAGTGAGCTGCTCATGGCCCGGAGGATTTCCGCCGTGGCCGTCTGCTGCTCCAGGGCTTCCGCCTCGCGCTTGAGCGCCTCCTCCAGTTGCTTCTGGAACTGGCGGACCCCTGAGCGTTCGGGCCGTTTGGCTTGGGCCTTTGCTTTCGCGGGCTTGGCGCGCCGGCGCAGCGCCCTCTTCTTGCTTTTCATCTCAGACAGGCTAGGCGAACGCGCCCCGGAGGGCAAGGGGAGAAAGGGCGCTACGGCTTGATCAGCGGCCACTTCGGCCGCGCGGCGAGTCCGGCGCGGGCCAGGTAGGGGCCGGCCAGCCGGTCGACGCGGGCGAGAACCTCGCGCTCGTCCACCGTGGTCACGCGCCGGTCGTCCAGCAGGATGCGCCCGTCCACGAGCACCGTACGCACGCTGGCGGCGCTGGCGCTGTAGACGAGCGTGCTCACGGGGTCGAGAAGCGGGCGCCACTCCGGCAGGTCGAGGTCGAAGATCACCATGTCGGCGCGCTTGCCCGGCTCGAGCGAGCCGATCTCGGCCTCGAGGCCCAGCGCACGCGCCCCGTGAATCGTGGCCATCTCGAGCACGCGCTCCGGCGGCATCACGCCCGGGTCGAGGCGCGCGTCCTTGGGAACGAGGGCTGCGAGATACATGAGCCGCAGCATGTCGAAGTGGTTCGAGCCGTTGGCGCTGTCGCCGCCGAGCGAGACGCTCACGCCGGCGTCCAGCATCTCGGCGAAACGGCCGTGGGTCGAGAGGCCCTTGACGTGCTTGAGCGCGGCGGAGGGGCAGTGCGCGATCTTCACGTCGCGCCGGGCGAGGAGCGCGATGTCGTCGTCGCTCACGTGGACCATGTGGGCGAGCTTGGTGCGCGGCCCGAGCACTCCCCAGGCCTCGAGCGTCGCGAGAGGCAGCGTGTCCGCCGTCTTGCGCGACGGGTGCGAGGCGAACTGCATCATGCCCCAGCCCGTGCCGTATTTCTCGGCCAGGGCGTGCGCGCCGCGGATCAGCGCCTCCGAGCATGTGCCGAAGCCGATCAGGAGCGGCCAGGCGCTCACGCGCCCGCCGGCGCGCTGCTTCACCTCTGCGATCGCCGCCTCAGCCAGCCGGAGCGCTTCGCCGGTGGATTGGGTCATCCTGCCGGGACCGGAGGCGAGATCCCACGTCCAGCGTCCCAGGATGGCGCGCATGCCCACCGCGTCCACCGCATACGCCACCGCGGGGCTGTCTCTTATACACATCTGAC
>JBKPBU010000099.1:0-1308 GCA_046727015.1 Candidatus Methylomirabilota bacterium
CGCGTCGAGGCGCGGCCGGCCGAGGTCAAGCGCGCGGTCCAGATGGTCTTCCAGAATCCCGACAGCACGCTCAACCCGAGCCACACCGTCGGCTACGCGATCGGCCGGGCGCTTCGGCGCCTGCGTGGACTGGCGGGGAGCGGAGCGGCGAACGAGGTCGCGCATCTCCTCGACGTCGTGAGGCTGCCGCCGGAGCTCGCCGGCCGGAAGCCCGACCAGCTCTCGGGCGGTCAGAAGCAGCGGGTGGCGATCGCGCGCGCGCTGGCCGGCAACCCCGACGTGATCGTCGCCGACGAGCCGGTCTCGGCGCTGGACGTCTCCGTGCAGGCGTCGATCCTCAACCTGCTGAACGAGATCCAGGCCGAGCGAGACGCCACGCTGATCCTCATTTCCCACGACCTCGCGGTCGTGCGCTACCTCGCCGATCACGTCGCGGTGATGTATCTGGGCGTCGTCGTCGAGTTCGGCCACGTCACCGACGTATTTGCGCCACCCTTTCACCCGTACACGGAGGCGCTCCTGTCGGCCGTCCCCGTGCCCGACCCTGACGGCCAGGGCGTCCGGATCGTCCTCGAGGGCACGCTCCCGAGCGCCACGGAGATCCCGCGAGGCTGCCCGTTCAGCACCCGCTGCCCCCGCCGGATTGGCGCCATCTGTGACGAGACCCCGCCACCGGAGCAGCCGCTGGCCGGCGGCCACTACATCTCGTGCCACATTCCGGCGGAGGAGCTCGCGCAGCTCCAGAGCGCGGAGGCCGGCGCGCGGGAGTAGACACCCCGGGCTATCGAGAGCCCTCCGCGCTCACTCGTCGCTGACGATGAGGCGAGCCCGCGCCGTGGGCTCGTCGATGGCCATGCCGGCTTCCCAGTGCGGGCTGAACTGCGTGGGGATTCCGAACCAGCTGACCCAATGCTCGCGCATGGCCGCCGGCTCGTCCGAGGGCCAGAGCACGTTCAAGGGCAGGGGACGGATCGGCGGGCGGACGCTCGGCGGCGGGATTCGATCGACGGGAGTGCGCGCCTCCTGGGCGAGGAGCAGCGCGACCTGCTCGCGGCACCGGCGACTCTGGCACGGTCCCATCCCCGCCCGCGTGAGCCGCTTGATCTGGTCCTGGTTGACCGGACCATCGCGCAGCAGGGTTTGGAGGCTTCGGTCGCCCGCGTTCGGCGCGTCCCATTTGAGATATCGCGGCGGCTTCACCTCGACCAGCTCTCGCCTCGTGACTTCCTCGCACTGGCAGACGTTGACGTCCCAGCCTCCCGCGTGGATCAGCGACCGAAACCACGCGTGCCAGTGGCCGTGGACCTC
>JBKPBU010000100.1:0-1947 GCA_046727015.1 Candidatus Methylomirabilota bacterium
CGGCGGGGATCTTCGGGCGCGGCCGGGACCTGATCCTCACCACGGCGAGGATCGGGAGCGGTCTCCCTATACGACGGGAGGTCGAGCAAACCAGACGATGACGAGCGCGACGAACAATCCGAGACTTGCATACCATGCATAAGATGCCGCGTCGGTTTCCAGATGATTGCCTGACCGGACAACCGTCACATCGGTCACGTACAGAATCTCGCACGCGCCATTGCCGGTATCGTCGCGGGTGAGACTGGTGCGCCGGGTAAAGATGTCCCGGCCCGCGCTCGTCACCTTGTAGTCGACGAGCAGTCCTTTCATTCGAATCTGGTCTCCGGTCCGAATCGCCTGGATGTCCCCCGCGATCGCCTTGCTGGCCGGGATGAGATGATTGTTCGAAATCTTGTCGGCGGCAAAGGGCGGGGTCACGATCCCGGACCAGCTGTACTCACAGGTGAATTCTCCGCTTCGGTACTTCACCTTTCGATAGGAGCCGTTGGTGATCACGTCCCCCCAGACCAGGCAGACGTCCTTGATATTGCCGGGGTCTGCTTTGTGATCCAGGTTGAGCCATGCGTCGCCGCGGTGCTGCGAGACCACCAATCCTGCAATGTCGTAGGTTGCCTTGGGCGTGAGCGTGTACGCGTATCCTTTGATGATCGCGGAAAAGACCGGTTTAGTGCTCGCCGCTTGCAGTGGCTCGGTCTTTTTCACGGTGTCGTCGATGAACGACGCGTCCGGCAGGGGGATATCGCGGAGCGACAGATAGGTCGCGCTCATGACACACACGACCAGTGCGAGGGCAAGCCACCCCTGGGCAGACTTCACGTTGTGTCGATCAGGCGGTGGCGGGTGCCTTGTGCAGGCGGCCGTCCTTCATGATGGCGAGCAGCGCATCCTGACTCTGCAGGCGCTTGATGTCGGCGAGAGGATCGCCGTCGACGAGCAGGAGGTCGGCGAGGAAGCCGGGCTTGACCTGGCCGAGGTCGTCCGGGCGGCCCATGATCTCGCCACCCATCCTGGTGGCGGCCACGAGCGTCTCCATCGGGGTGAAGCCGAGCACGTCGACGAAAAGGAGAAGATCGCGGGCGTAGGTGCCGTGCGGGTTCCACGCGAAGCCATAGTCGCCGCCGGGCAGGACGCGGATGCCGCGCTTGCGCATCTGGCCCATGGTCTCCACCGAGGTCTCCAGCTCCTGCACGATGCCGCGCTCGCGGGCCTGCTCGGGGGTGAATCCCCACTCGCTGGCCGCGTAGCAGGTCTGGTAGGTCAGGCCGAGGGCGGGGACGACGAAGCACCAGTCGCGGTTGGCCTCGAGCAGGTCCAGCGCCTCCTCGTCGGCGAAGTTGGCGTGATAGATGATGCCGAGCCCGTGCCGCACGCACATCTTCACGGACTCGGCGCTCCGGGCGTGCGCGCACACGCGCACGGCGCCGGCGCGCGCGATCTCCATGGCCGCCGCCACCTCGGCGTCGGTCATCACCGCGCGCTGGGAGCGGCTGTTGCGCGGCCCCGTGTCGCCCGAGATGTTGAGCTTCAGGAGATCGGCGCCTTCCCGCACGAGCAGGCGGCAGACCCTGCGGATCTCGTCCGGCCCGTCGGCGACCCAGGCAAAGGTCGGCGTCTCCAGATGGGGCAGGTGGAGCGCGTTGTCGTCGCCGAGCCCGCCGGTGACCGTGATCTCCGGGCCATTGGCGAGATAGCGCGGGCCGGGAATGCGGCCGGCCTCGATCTCGTTGCGGATGACGATGTCGAGCCGGGGCTTGGCCGCGGCACCCGAGAGCACGCTCGTATAGCCGCAGTCCAGCATCGCCCGGGCATTGCGCATGGTGACGAGGACGTGCTCCTCCGGAGGCAGGCGCGTGAAGTCCGCGTTCGAGGCGGCGTCGGGATAGCTGACGTGGCCGTGCGGCTCGACTAACCCGGGCATCAGCGTGGCGCCGGCGCCGTCGATGA
>JBKPBU010000101.1:0-11702 GCA_046727015.1 Candidatus Methylomirabilota bacterium
CGCTGGCCCGTGATCGTCATGGCCTCCGCGTACTCCAGCGCCGCGCGCTCCATCCCGGAAAAGCGCCCGCTCTCCCGCCAGGCCGGCACCTCGCGGATCTTGTCCTCGTCCGCCCCCGCCTGCATCCCCCTGGATGCGTTGATGTCGATTCAGAAGGGACATCCATTGATGAGCGCGACGCGAAGGTAGACGAGCGGCACGAGCGCGGCCGGCAGCCGCCCCGACTTCTCGATAGACGCGGAGAGCTGCTTGGCCGCCTTCATGATCGGCGGGCAGTGGGCAAAAATCTTCGTGGTGTTCAAGAGCCCGCCGAAGAGCTCGCGCTCCCTGGCGAAGGTCTCCTTCAGGATCGGATCGCCGCCGTCGTCCTCGATCTCGCGCACCCTCGGCATGATATCTACCTCACGCGTACGGCCTGGTCCGCACGGTCTAGGGGTGTGTTACGGCCGCTTGAAAATGAAGGCCGTCATGTCGTCGCGCATCTTGCCCGCGGCGTCGGCCAGCACCTCCGCCGTGAGGGCCTCGGCCTGCGCCTGTGCGCCGAGATCCCGCGAGCGGTCGAGCGCGCGGAGCACGCGATCGAGACCCGGACGCTTGCCATCGGCGCCGGGCGCCTCGATGACGCCGTCCGTGAGAAAGACCAGGCTGTCGCCGGACTCGAGATCGACCTCGGCCTCCTCGAATGCCGCCTCTTCGAAGACGCCCAACATCATGCCGCCCACGGACACCGCTTTTGGCGCGGCGCCCGACCGCACGAGGATGGGCTCGGGGTGGCCGGCCGAGGCGAGCGCGACCCGCCCCACGCGCCCCGGAAAGAGGACGGCCAGCACCATTGTCACGAACATCGAGGGCGGCATGTCGCGGCAGAGCGAGGCATTGAGGCGCGCCAGCACTTCGGCGGGTTCGGCGAGGCCGCGCGCGATCTCGCGCAGGAGCGTCCGCACCATGACCATCAGCAGCGCGGCGGGGATACCCTTGCCCGACACGTCGCCGACCGCCACCGCGATGCGCTCGCCCATGGGCAGGATGTCGAAGAAGTCGCCGCCGACCATGGTGGACGGTCGCAGCACGGCGCCCGCCTCGAGTCCGGCCATGCTCGGCGGCACCGGCGGCGTCAGCCGGGCTTGGATGTCCCGCGCGGCCTCCAGGTCGCGCGTCAGCTGCGCGACGCCCTCGGTCGAGGACCACTCCCCGAGCACGCCCAGGAGCGGGGCAGTCAGCCGCGCGAGCGCGGTGCGCTTGAGCAGCGACTGCACGCGCACGAGCATCTCTGACGGCTCGAAGGGCTTGGCCACGTAGTCGTCGGCGCCGCGGTCGAACCCGCGGATCTTGTCGGCAAGCTGGGCCTTGGCGGAAAGCATGATGACGGGCAGGTTGACCGTGGGCCCGTGCTCGCGGATGCGCTTGAGGGTCTCGAGGCCGTCCGCGCGCGGCATCATGACGTCGAGGATGACGAGGTCGGGCGGCTCGCGGTGGATGGACTCGATGGCCTCGATGCCGTCGCCCGCGGTCTGGACGTCGAAGCCGGCGCGCCGCAGGGTCACGCTCAGCACGGTGCTGATGTCGACTTCGTCGTCGACCACGAGGATTCGCGGCACGAGGATCCGCGGACTCGTCATCCCGTACTCATCGGCTGTGGCTCCGGTCCAGGCGCAGGTTGGCGCGGATGATTCCCAGGAGTTCCGCCCGCGAGAAGGGCTTGGTCAGGTGCACGGTGGGCCCGAGCGCCCTCGTGTCGTCGTCGTCCAGCTCCATGGCGGAGAGGATCACAACCGGAATCTCCCGCATCAGCGCATTGTCGCGGAGGAGCCGGATCGCCTCGAAGCCGTCGAGATCGGGCAGCATGAGGTCCATGGTGATGAGGTCGGGCTGGTGATCCCGCGCGACCTCGACGGCCTCGAGCGCCCTGCCCGCCTCCAGGACGCGGAATCCCTCCATCTCGAGCTGGTCGCGCAGCAGCATCCGGATGTCGGGCTCGTCGTCCACCACGAGGATCAACGGACCATGCCCGTCGCCCGGCTCGGCGCTTGCAGGCTCGCCCACGCCCTCGGCGGCGGGAAGCGGCACCGTGACCGTGAAGGTGGCACCCTGCCCCAGGCGGCTCTCGACGCCGATCGAGCCGCCGTGCTCCTCGACGATCCCGCGGCAGATGGCGAGCCCCAGGCCCGTGCCGCCGACCGAGCGAACATTGCTCCCGTCGAGCTGCTGGAACTTCTTGAAGAGCCTGCTCATGTCCTCGGCCGCGATGCCGCGGCCCCGATCGGTGACGCGCAGCTCGAGCTGTCTGGCCGCGCGCGCCACCGACACTGTCACCGTCGAGCCCGGCGGCGAGAACTTGATGGCGTTGGACAGGAGATTGGTCACCACCTGCACCATGCGGTCCACGTCCACCCGCACCTGCGGAAGGTCGGCCGGCACCTTGACCTCGATGACGATGCTGCGCGACTCGGCAAAGGCCACGATGCCGTCGACGGCGGCCGAGACGAACTCCTCGACGTGGTGCATGCTCAGGTCGAGCTGGACGTGGCCGGCCTCGATCTTGGAGATGTCGAGGATGTTGGTGATGAGGCGGATGAGGCGATCCGTGTTCTTCACCGAGATGTCGACCAGCTGCCGCTGGGTCGCGTCGAGCTGCAGGGCCGGGTCGGACAGGAGAAGGTGGAGCGATCCCTTGATCGACGTGAGCGGCGTCCGCAACTCGTGCGAGACGGTCGACACGAACTCGGTCTTCATCCGGTCGATCTCCCGCTGACGGGTGACGTCGTTGAGCGTGATGGTGACGCCGACCGTCGCGCCCAGGAGGTCGAGCATGGGCGCCGACCGCCATCCGACCGTGCGGGGCTCGGGAGCCCGCAGCTCGAGGTCGCCCGCGGCGGCCACCGGCCGGCCGCTCTCGATCACGGCGAGCAACGCCTGGCCATGTCCCTCTTCCCAGGCCACGGCGGGGCCGAGCACGTCGACGAGGTGGTGGAAGGGGCGCCCCACCATCTCGTCGGCGGCGATGCCGAGCAGCTCGCCGCCTTGCCGATTGAAACCGACGATCTTTCCGCCCAGGTCCACCACGAGGAAGCCGTCCGACGTCGACGCGAAGACCTGCTCGAGCTGGGTCTTCTTGTTCTCGGCTTCCTCGAAGAGCGCGGTGTTGTCGAGCGCCATGGCGAGCTGGTCGGCGTAGGCGGCGAGGAGACGCGTCTCGGCCTCGTAGAGCGAGCGGTGCCCCGAGAACAGCAGGGCGAGGCCGCCGAGCACGCGGCTACGGCCGCGGACGGGGAAGGCGGCGAGCCCGCGGGCCCCCCCTTCGAGCGCGGTCGACGGGAGCAGATCCGGCCGGCTCTCCAGGTCGGGCACGAGCAGCGGCGTCTCGCGCTTGCGGAGCGGCTCGGCCAGCGCGCGCATGGTGTCCTCCGGCATCGCCCCCCAGCGAATCACCATCCCCTGCCCCGAGGCGCCCTCGCCGAAGAGGATGACCGCGGCGCCCACGGCGCTGAAGGTCTGCCCCAGCCCCTGGAGGGCGTCGGGCAGCAGGCGCCGTGCGTCGAGCGTGCGGTGCAGCGTGCGCGCGGCCTCGTTCAAGAGCGCGGCGGCGGCCAGGTTGTACTGCGTCACCGTGTACAGGCGCGCGTTCTCGACGGCCACCGCGGCCTGCGCGGCCATGCTCGACAGCACGCGGACGTCGCGCTCGGTGAACCGGTGCCGCGCCCGCATCCCGCCCAGGAGCACCCCGTAGACGTCGTCGCGGATGATGATCGGCACCGCGACGAAGGCCCTCGGAGCGTCGCCGGCCTCGAGCGCCGCCACGGTCTCGGGACGGTAGTGGATCGACGGGTCCGCCTTCCAGTCCTGCGTCCAGACGGCACGGCGCTCGGCGTAGGCGCGCCCACTGACGCCCTCGCCAGACCTGAGCGTCACGGTGCGCGTCATGGTCTCGGGAAGATTGCGGCCGCGGACAAGGGCGAGCCCACCGCGCGCGGTATCCCAACGATAGAAGCCCGCCGAGTCCAGCTCCACGGCAGAGAGCGCGCTCTCGGTGATGATGTCGAGTACCTGCTCGAGGTCGAGGGTGGCGGACAACCGCCGCGTCACCTCGACGAGGAGGGTCGCGTCACGCTCGCGCCGCTGGGTCTCCTCCCAGAGACCGGCATTGGACACAAGGCTCTGGAGCTGCTGGCAGAAGAGCTCGAGCTGCGCCACGCCGCGCCGGGTGACGTTGCGTCGGCTGCTCGTGTTGTCGGCCAGCACCACGCCGATGGTGAGCTCCTGGAACCGCAGCGGCACCGCGGCGAAGCGATGCACGCGCAGGAGAGGGTGCGCGTGGAGCGCCGGGTCGAGCGGCGGCAGCGCGAGCAAGTCGGCATCGGAGAGGATCAGCCCGGTCTCGCCCGACTGCCAGGCGCGCTCGATCGCACCACTGCCCGCTATGGGTATGGGGCGGCGGGCGGCTGTCTCCCGGTCGGTGGTGGCGACGACCTCGAGCAATGTCCTGTCGGCGTCGGGCAGGAGCACGCTGATGCGGTCGAAGCGAAGAGCCTCCTGGGCGCCGTGGACGAAGGTCTCCACCCGTTGCCGGAGATCCATCGAGCGCATCATGCTTACGGTCAGCGAGTAGAGCTCCTCGCTCACCCGGCGGCGGTCCTGGATGTCCTGGAACAGCCGCGCCTTGGTGAGGGCCACCGCCGCGTGCTCGGCGAAAGCCTCCATGACCTTGATCTCGCCCGGCGTCAAAGACCGATGGGAAACGGTGAAGAGGCACACGACGCCGACCGCGCGGCCCGCGACGAGCAGCGGCAGCACCGCCGCGGCAACCATGCCCGCTTCGACGAGACTCGCGGGAATGGACGGATCGGTTCCCTCGGCCACGCGCGCGGCCAGGTCCTCCACGATGACTGCGCGGCCCGAGGCCGCCACCTCGCCCACGAGCCCCTGGCCCAGCGCGAGCTCCTGCGGGGCAACGTCGCCGTCGCGCTCGTCGACCCGGCCGGCGCTTTGACGCACCCGCTCGCCCTCGAGCGTCCAGAGCCGGCAGGCGCCGCCCGGAAAGAGGGTGAGCGCGGCGTCCACGACGGCGGGCAGGATGGTCTCGGGGTCGAGCGAGGCCGTCAGGGCGCGGCTGAGCCCCGTGAGCGTCTCCAGACGCTGAGCGTAGAGCGAAGACTCGGCGTAGAGACGCATGTTGCGGAAGGCCACCGCGGCCTGGGCAATGAAGCTCTCGAGCAGCTCGCGCTCGTCGGCGCCCAGCCGGAACGCCGAGCGCCCGCACAGGGCGAGCACGGCCAGGAGGGAGCCGTCGAGCAGCACCGGCACCCCGACGAAGCTCTTGAAGCCGTGCCCCTGCCACCACGACATCTGGCCGGAGAAGCGAGCGTCCGCGAACACATCGGGCACTTCGAGCATGCGACACTCCGCGGCAACCGAGCCGACGCCACCCTGCCCGAACTCCACCGAGGTGAAGGGCAGGTCGGCCCCGGGTCGTTCGTCGGAGACGGCCCTCAGCTGGAGCCTCCGCTCCGCCTCGTCGGCGACCCAGAACGACACGAAGGACGCCCCCGTCAGCTCGGCCGCCGCGCGGGCAATCGCGCCCAGCACCTCGCGCTCGTCGAGCGACGAGGAGACGATCTGATTGACTCGCGATAGCGCACGCAATCGGGCGGCCCGGCCCTCGAGCGCCTCCCGGAGGCGCGCGTTGCTCAGGAGCACGCCTGCCTGCTCGCCGATGGCGGCAAGCGGCGCCAGCTCGGCCGCGTCGAACCGGCGCCGCATCTCCCACCACACGAGGAAGAATGCGCCGGCGACCTCCCCATCGAAAACGAGCGGGATCACGAGCGCGGACTGATGCGGGACTCGGCGGAAAGGTCCAGCCTCGAAGCGCGCGTCGTTGGCGGCGTCCTCGCTCCAGACGACGTGTCCCTGGACGAAGACCTCCTGTAGCCCGCCAAGGTCGGCGTGGGCCAGGGTGTCCGCGGCGAGGGCCTCGACGGCGTGCTTCGGTACGCCGTGAGCGGCGATGGGGCGAAGGAGGCCGGTGCGCGCGTCCAGGAGGTGGGCGGTCGCGGTCTCGGCTCCTGTCAGGCGGGCGAGCTCGTGGCAGATGAGCCGGAGGGCCTCGGGCAGGTCGGTGGCCGAGCCTACGACGCGCGCAACCCCGAGAAGGCCTGTCGTCTCGCGCAGCCGGGCTTCCAGTGCCGCGCGGGCGGCGGGGGTAGCCTGGGCGGCCGCCGTTTCCGAAGAGACGGGGCTTGCCGCGGGCGTGGGATGGGCGTCTTCTTTGCTCATCGGGGGTACTGCCAGTATACAAGGAGGGAACCCGGCAAACCGAGAGGCATTTCCCCGTCTCAGCCGGAGCGGCTTTCCGCCTTCACGCGAAGTACTCGGGCAGGATCTCGGTGAAGAGCGCGAGAAGGCCGCCCTGGTCATCCGGTGGCGCCACGCGCCCCGCGGCCTGCTGCACGGGCTCCGGCGCCAGGGGCATGGCGACCCCCAGCCCCGCCGCGCGGATCATCTCCATGTCGTTCTCCTGGTCGCCGACGGCGATCACCTGCTCGAGGGGCACGCCCAGATGGGCAGCGAGAAAGCGGAGCGCGGCGCCCTTCGAGGCGGCGGGCGGGATCATCTCGAGATAGTCGCTCCGGGTCATGACGAGGCGCGCGGTGTCGCCCACGAGGGCCTGGATGTCGGCCCTGACCGTCGGCAGCCCCTGCGGGTGCCCGATGAGGAGGCTCTTGACAAAACCGCCCAGGCGAAGGAAATCCCCGGGCGCGTCGATGACTTCGAGCGGCACCGCCTGCTGTTCCGAGTAGGTGCGCGCCGCGAAGCTCTCGGCGAGGCAGTACAGCTGGTCGTCGCGATAGAAGAGCGGGTCCACCGGCGCGTGGGCGATGACGTCGTGGACTTGCCAGAGAATCCCCCGCGGCAGCGTCAGGTTCATCAGGTCGCGCCCGGCCTCGTGGTCCCGCACGAGCGCCCCGTTGTAGAAGATCATGGGCGCCGTGATGCCGAGCTGGTCGCGGTAGCGGTCCACGCCCGGCGGCATGCGGCCGGTGGCGATAGAGACGATGAGCCCGCGCTCGCTGGCGCGCTTCAGTCCGTCCACCAGCGCCGGATCGAGGTCGGGCGGGTGATCGAGCAGGGTCCCGTCGAGATCACAGACGAGGAGGCGGTAGGACACGCGCGTCAGGGCCGGCCGCGGCTGCTCAGACGGGGCGCTCGCCCCTCGCGAAGCGGGCCGCGCAGTCTGCGCTGCAGAAGTGCAGCGCCTCGCCGCCGCTTTCCCGGCGGAAGGCCCGCGAGCGCAGCACGTAGGTGCCGCAGAACGGATCCTTGACGAGTTGGTCGGGGCGGTCCCCGCCGCCCCCGCCGCCGAGCAGCCACGGCCGCCAGCCCCGCAGCATCGGTGACAGAATGATGAAGGCGAGGACGAGGCCGGCCACGAGGAAGAGCGCTCGCATGAACTAGTCCCGGTCGGGGCGTATCGAGAGCGAGCGGAGGAAGTCGCGGTCCTGCTCCGTCAGCTCGAAGCCCGTGGACGGTTGCGCGCCGCGTCCACGCGCGAAGAAGATTCCGGTCTCGGCGCCGCGCTTGAGGATCTCGGCGACGGCGTCGCGCGCAGCCTCCGTGGCCTTCAGCGAGACCTCGACGGCACGCACGAGCTTGCCCATCAAGCGGTCCACGTGCGCGTCGGACGACATGCCCTGTACGATAGCACAGGTACAATCCGTCGCCAGGGGGCTACCCCGGGAGCAAGCGGGGCCTCCGGCCGTGATTGCTCCCGTGCCGCCAGGGATGCTAGGCTCCTGCGCATGAACCGGTTCGCCCGTGTGGCGGTGCTCTCGCTGGCGGGGTTGCTTCTCGCCGGGGCGACGCTGCCCGCCGGAGCACAAAACAAGAGCCGCGCCCGCGCCAAGGCCGCGCCCGTCGACGAGAGGGCCGCGGGCATCGACGAGGCACTCCGGGTCTCCGGTCTGCGGAATCACCTGACGCGGGTCCGGCTGCGACTGAAGCAGACCATCGATGACAACAATCCCAACCTGGACGCCGACGTGCGGCGATGGCTCTGGCGGACCCTCGATCTCGCGTTCTCGCCCGACGCCTACGCCAAGCCCGTCAAGCAGGCGCTCTTCGACAACTACGACGCGGACTTCCTGACTCGGGTATTGGTCTGGTACAACTTCCCCGCCGGCAGGAAGATGGTGAGGCTGGAACAGAGCGGCGCGGAGCCCGGCCAGTCCCAGGCGAGGGACAGGTACCTCGCCACGCTCGAAAACAGGCAGCCGTCCGAGGAGCGGCTGGTGACGATCTTCAGGATCGACGAGGCCTCCCGGGCATCGGAAGGAACGTTTGGCGCCATCAGGGCCGTCGTCATCGGCTGGAACCGCGGGATCGAACTTGTCATGTCGGAGCAGGCACAGCAGCGGGCGGCGCAAGGGGAGATCGCACGCGACGTGTTCCGCGCCCAGATGCGGGACACCGTCAGCGAAGAGGTGTTGCGGGAGTTGATGTACACGTACCGCGGCGCGAGCGACGCGGAGCTTCGAGCCTACGCCGAGTTCCTCGAATCGGACGCCGGCAAGTGGTTCTTCAGCACAGCCTACAAGGGCCAGCAGGCCTTTCTGGAAAAGGCCGTGGACAAGGTCGCCGAGGCGTACGTCAACACGATTTCTGTGAACGAGACCACCCGGTCGTCCAAGAACTAGGGCGGCACCGTCGACCAGCGCCGAGTCAATAGGTCGCGCGACCTCCCGAGAGGTCGTGCACCGCTCCCGTGGTGAATGAACAGTCGTCCGAGGCGAGCCACGCCGCCAGCGCCGCCACCTCGTCGGGCCGCCCCACCCTGCCCATGGGGATCTTCGAGACCAGCAGATCCACCGTGCTCTTCTCCATTTGCTGGAGCAGCTCGGTGCCGATGACCGCCGGGGCGATGGCATGCACGAGAATGCCCCGCGTGCACACCTCCTTGGCGAGGGCCTTGGTCAGCCCGATGACGCCGGCCTTGGCGGCCGAGTAGGGCACGAGCGTCGGGTTGCCCTCCTTGCCCGCGATGGACGCAATGTTGATGATGCGCCCGCTGCCCTGCCCCAGCATGACCTTGATGGCGGCCCGGCAGCAGAAGAAGACGCTCGTCAGGTCCGCGTCGATCACGCGGCTCCAGTCGTCGTCGGTCAGCTCCCAGATGGGAAACGACCGTCCGGTGATCCCGGCGTTGTTGACCAGAACGTCGAGCCGGCCCCACGTCTCGACGACCCGGGCGACAGCGGCGTCGACCTCGGGCGCCTTGGTCACGTCTGCGGCCAGCGCGATGGCGCCCCCGCCCACTTTCTTCGCCGCGGCATCCGCGGCCTTGGCGTCGATGTCGAGCACGGCGACCCGGGCGCCGTCGGCTGCGAGACGCGAGGCGATGGCGAGCCCGATCCCACGGGCCGCGCCTGTGACGAGAGCGGTCTTCGAATTCGCGTTCATGCCACCTTGTCTCCTTCGGGTGTGACGTTCCGCATCCACGCCTGGGTACGGGCGGTGATGCCGCGCATGGCGAGCCAGTAGAGCATTCGCACGGTGAGGCCGGTGGCGATGATCAGCACCGACATGGCAGCGGCCTGTGCGGTGTCTCCCGCGTCATCCATGAGGAGCACCGCGACGGCCGCCAGCTCGGTGCCCGGCGCGATGATGAACACGACGGCCGAGAGCGTCACCATCGCGTTCAGGAAGAAGTACATGCTGATGGCCACGATCGAGGGCAGCGCGATCGGCACGGTCACCCGCCAGAAAGTCCGGTAGAAGGGCACGCCGAGCGAGGCGCCCACGTTCTCGAACTCCGCGTCCATCTGCTTGAGCGCGGTGGTGGCGGTGAGGAAGCCGACCGTGAAGTAGTGGATCACGTTCGAGATGATCAGGATGGCCAGCGTGCCGTACAGCGCGTTGAGCGGGCTGCCGGGGGCGTTGAAGGTGAAGATGTAGGCGAGACCGAGGACCATGCCCGGGACCGACACCGGCAGGACCGAGAGGAGGTAGAGCGGGCCGCTCGCCGCCGTCTTGCACTTTTCCACGACGTAGCCGCCCACGAAGGCCAGGGTGGTGCCGGCCACCGCGGTCAGCGCCGCCACGCGGATGCTGTTCCAGAGCGAGCGGTAGCCGCCCGCGGTGTCGAAGTCGTAGTGCTTGAGGGTGAAGCCGAAGTTGTAGGGCCAGCGGTGCACCAGCGACGACACCAGGATGACCAGGTAGATCGCCATGATGAAGCCGGCGATGAGGGCGCAGTAGGCGAGCAGGCTTCGGTCCTTCAGCGGGCGCCGCTCGGGCACGAGCGGTTTCGACGACGACGTCACCAGCGCGTACTGGCGCCGCTGGACGAGGCGGTCCACGATGAAGGCCAGCACGGCCGGCACCAGCAGCACGACGGACACGGTCGCGCCCATGGTGAAGTTCTGCTGGCCGGAGACCTGATTGTAGATTTCCGTCGCCATCACCGAGAACTTTCCGCCGATGGCCTTGGGAGCGCCGAAGTCGGTGATGGCGAGCGTGAAGACCACGAAGCAGGCGCTCACGAGCCCGTACTTGATGCCGGGCAGCGTCACCGTCACGAAGGTCTTGAGCGGGCTCGCGCCCATCGTCCGCGCCGCGTCGTAGAGGCGCGCGTCCGTCGCGGCGAGCGCCGCCATCAGGATGAGCAGCGCGTGCGGGAAGCAGTAGAAGACTTCGGCGAGGATGATCCCCTTGGCGCCGTAGATGCCGACGTTGAACCCCGTCGTCCGGGTGATGAGGCCGTTGTTGCCGAATACATAGATGAGCGCGAAGGCCTGGACCAGCGACGGCGCGAAGAGCGGCAGCATGGCGACGACGCGGAAGAGGCCCTTCGCGGGCATCTGCGTGCGCGTCAGCGCGTACGCGTAGCCGAAGGCCAGCGTCACCGTCAGGGCCATAGCCGCCACCGACACGTAGAGGCTGTTCGTGATCGAGGCCGCGATGGCCGGCGTCGAGACATACCGGACGTAGTTCGCGGCGCCGATGAAGTGGCCGTTGTTGTCGAGGAGGCTTCGCCAGAGCACCTGCCCGAGCGGGTAGAGCAGGAAGAGGTAGAGGATAGCCGCGAACACCGCGACGAGGGCCCACCGGATGACGTCCTCGCCGCTCAGCCTGTGCCGGACGACGCGGTCGGGGATCTCCGCGGCGGCCGGCGCCCGCACGCTCACGCCGCGGAGCCCGGGGCGGGAAAAGCTCGAAGCGCGTCGGGCGCGAGCGCGATCGGCAGGTCGGCGCCCTCGCCGACGCCCAGCGCGGCGAAGGCGGTCGCCGCCACGTCGCACTCGAGCGGCGTCTGGCCCTCTCCGTTCACCACCAGCCCCAGGCGCGTGAAGGCGCCCAGGAACTGAACGACCGTGATGCGGGCCGTGAGGCGATTGTCGCCCTGGAGCGCCGCGGGACCGACGGTGATCTCCTCCGGCCTGATCGCGAGAGTCAGCGCTCCGCCTGGAACCGTCTCGAGGCCCGGTTGATGACGCAGCTCGACGGCGCCGACACGCGCCCAGCCGCTCCGCGGGGCGGCGACGGCGGAGAGGAAGTTCATCTGGCCGACAAAGCGCGCCACGAAGGGCGTGTTGGGCCGCCGGTAGACTTCGGTCGGCCCGCCCACCTGCTCGACCTGGCCCGCGTTCATGACGACGATGCGGTCGGCCATGGCGAGGGCTTCTTCCTGGTCGTGCGTCACCATGATGGTC
>JBKPBU010000102.1:0-5697 GCA_046727015.1 Candidatus Methylomirabilota bacterium
TGGACCGCGGCAGACGAGGCGGGCTTCACGAGCGCGCTCGTCGCCGCGCAGCGCGCGCAGGGGCCCACGTTGATCGACGCCCGCATCGACCCCAGCGGCTACCGCCGGATGCTCGAGATCGTCCGCGGCAACCCAGGCGGCCGATAAGGGCCCAGCTGCGACCCCTACGTTGTTACCTATTGGGGCGCCCTCGGCCGCAGGTTCAACGTAGAGCGACTACGCCTCACCTGCGGCCGTCGGGCGCCGCCTCGCATCTGGACCCTTCTCGACCGCCTGGAAACTGTATACTCACGCCATGGGATTCCTGGCGGCGGAGGACGAGCAGGCGGTCAAGCAGCAGTTCGAGAAGCTCGCGGCTCCCGTGACCCTGACGGTGTTCGCCTCCGAGCTCGGACCCGAGAACAACGCCCAGGCCGTCTCGCTCATCAAGGAAGTGGCCGCGCTCTCGGACAAGCTCACCGTCAAGGTGCTGAATCCCCACATCGAGCGGGACGAGGCCGCGGCCTACGGCGTGTCGGTCACGCCCGTCGTCGTGGTCGAGGGCGCCAAGGACTACGGCATCCGTTTCCTGGGAGTGCCGGCGGGCTACGAGTTCTCCAACCTCATGGACTCCATCCTGGCCGTCTCCAGCGGCGAAGCGCAGCTCAAGGACGAGACCAAGGCGGCCCTGGCCGGGCTCACCGAAGACGTCACCATCAAGGTGTTTGCTACCCCCACCTGACCGCACTGCCCCCGGGCCGTGCGCCTGGCTCAGCACATGTCGATCGCCTCGGAGCGGGTCCGGTCCGAGTGTGTGGAGGCGACGCAGTTCCCGGAGCTGTCCCAGCGCTACCAGGTGCGAGCGGTGCCGAAGATCGTGATCAACGACCGCGTCGAGTTCGAGGGCGCGATTCCCGAGCGTGACTTCGTCAACGCGGTGCTCCAGGCCGTCAACGGCGAGGCGCCCACCGAGGCTGGAGAGACGCGCGAGCCCTAGTCGTGTATGCAGAAGTCGTGCATGCTGAGCCGGACGTGCTTCCGGCGGCCCGTGGTTCCTGAGATCTTTCTCCTCCGCATGGCCCTCTCGATCGCGCTCATCTATGCGGTCGTCGGCGCGTGGGCCTGGCTCATCTCAGATCGCATGATATTTCTGCCCCCGGCCCCGACCTACCGCGACACGGCGGACATCCTCAAGGTGCCCACCTCCGGCGGCGAGCGCATCGCCGCGGTCTACCTTCCCAATCCAGCCGCGACGTACACGGTCCTCTTGAGCCACGGCAACGCCGAAGACCTGGGCTGGGTGCTGCCGTCGCTTCCCCCGCTGCGCGATCTGGGCTTCGGCGTGTTCGCCTATGACTACCGCGGCTACGGTCTTTCCCAGGGGCGGGCTTCGGAGCAACACGTCTACGCAGACATCGACGCCGCGTACGACTATCTGACGCGCGAGCTGCGCGTCCCGGCCGCGCGCATCATCCTCTACGGCCGCTCGCTTGGGGCGGGCGCGGCCGTGGACCTGGCGGCACGCCAGTCCGTCGGAGGGCTCATTCTCGAGAGCCCCTTCCTCACCGCTTTCCGGGTGATGACGCGGATACCGCTCTTCCCCTTCGACAGGTTCCGCAACGTGGACAAGATCGGCCGGGTGCGCTGCCCCGTGCTGGTCATGCACGGCGAGGCCGACGAGATCGTCCCGCTCTGGCACGGACAGCAGCTCTTCGAGAGGGTGCCCGGGCCCAAGATGTTCCTCGCGGTCCCCGGCGCCCATCACAACGACTTCCTGTGGGTCGCGGGCGCCCGCTACGTCACGGCCCTGCGCGACTTCGAGGCCCTGCTGCGTGAACACTGACGCGCTCCTCTTCGTCTACGGGACGCTGATGCGTGGCTTCCCGCTCCACGCGCTGCTCGAGGGCCGCGCCGACTCCCTCGGCGACGGCGAGGTCGCGGGGCTCCTCTTCGACCTCGGCCGCTACCCCGCCGCGCTGCGGGACGGAGGCGGAGTGGTTCGCGGTGAGGTCTACCGGCTCAAGGATCCGGCCCTGTGGCGCGCGCTGGACTCCGCCGAGGGCAGCCAGTATCATCGCCGTGAGGTCGGGGTCAGGATGGCCGGGGGCGGGCAGGTCACGGCGTGCATCTACTGGTACGTCGGGCCGCTCGATCGGGCCGTCCCCATCCCCGGCGGCGACTACCGGGCACACTTGCCCGCCAAGTCCATTCATCACCGCTAGACCAATCGAGGAGGCATCCGATGGCCGTGCAGGCCGCAGACCTGATCAAGTCCGACCAGGATCACCTCATCCACCCGCTGCATCATCCCAGCGATCACCTCGAGCCCATGGTCTACGTCAAGGGCAGCGGCGCCATGATCACGGACATCCAGGGGCGCGAGTACATCGACGGCCTGGCGGGACTGTGGAACACCAATGTCGGGCACGGGCGGGATGAGCTCGCCAAAGCCGCCGCGGCGCAGATGAGCGAGCTCGCCTACTTCTCGGCCTACGCGGGCTCGTCCAACATCCCGGCCGTCCAGCTCGCCGAGAAGCTCATCTCTCTCTCGTACCCGAACATGCAGGGGGTCTTCTTCACCTGCGGCGGGGCCGAGTCCAACGAGTCGGCGTTCAAGACGGCACGCTTTTACTGGAAGGCCAAGGGCAAGCCCGACAAGACCAAGGTGATCGCGCGCATCAACGCCTACCACGGCGTGACGCTGCAGGCGATGAGCGCCACGGGCATGTCCCCATACTGGAAGATGTTCGAGCCCCGCGTGCCGGGCTTCGTCCACATTCCGACCTGCTACCCGTACCGCCAGGAGGGAGGCAAGCCCGGCGAGACGGCGGGGCAGACGGCGGCGCGCCTCCTCGAGGAGGCGATCCTGCGTGAAGGCGCGGACACGGTGGCCGCCTTCATCGCCGAGCCCATCCACGGCGGCGGCGGCGTCCTCTACCCGGACGACGACTACTTCCCGCTGGTGCGCAAGGTGTGCGACAAGCACCAGGTCCTCTTCATCGCAGACGAGGTGATCACGGGCTTCTGCCGCACCGGCCAGTGGTTTGCCATGACGCACTGGAACGTGCTGCCCGACATCATGTCCTTCGCCAAGGGCGTGTCGTCGGGCTATCTCCCACTCGGCGGCATCATGGTCTCGAAGGCCGTCAAGGAAGCCATGGATACGGTCAAGCCCGAGGACAAGTGGATGCACGCCTACACCTACTCGGGCCATCCGACCTGCTGCGCGGTCGGCCTCAAGAACGTCGAGATCATGGAGCGCGAGCGGCTCGCGGAACGCTCGGCCGCCCTCGGCACGCGCCTGCACAAGGCTCTCCACGCGGCGTTCGACGGTCATCCCAACGTCGGCGACATCCGCTCGGGCAAGGGGCTGCTCGCCGCCATCGAGCTGGTGGAGGACAAGGCCACGAAGAAGGCCTTCGACGCGGACAAGAAGGTTGGCGCGCGGGTCATCCAGGAGATGACCAAGCGCGGCGTGATCACGCGCGCACGGATGGAGCACGTCTTCTACTCTCCGGCGCTCGTGATTACCGAGGCGCAACTCGACCGCATGGTCTCGGTCACCCAGGAGGCCGTCAAGGCCGTCACGGGCAAGTAGCCTCAGGCCGCGGCGTTGACCGTGCTTGCCGGCAGGGTCGCTATCGTCACCGGCGCGTCGGCGGGGATCGGCGAGGCGACCGCGCGCGCGCTCGCGGCCGCGGGCATGCGCGTGGCGGTCTGCGCGCGGCGGCGCGAACGGCTGGATCGCCTGGCCGCCGGGATCCTCTCCGCGGGTGGAGAGGTGGCCGTCTACGGCCTCGACGTCACCGACGCCGGCGCCGTGCGCGCGATGGTGGACGACGTCGCCTCGCGCTGGGGGCGCATCGACGTCCTCGTCAACAACGCGGGCCGGGGACTCTCCGCCACGGTGGAGGACACCAAGCCCGACGAGTTCCGCGCCCTCCTCGAGCTGAACGTCATGGCCGCCTTCACGGCGACGCAGGCCGTGCTGCCGTGGATGCGGCGGCAGGGGAGGGGCCACATCGTCAACGTCTCGTCGATCGTGGGACGCCGGGGCGTGCCCTATCGCGGCGCGTACAGCGCCACCAAGTTCGCGCTCGGCGGCTTGAGCGAGTCGCTGCGCGTGGAGCTCGCGGGCACGGGTATCTCGGTGAGCCTGGTGTACCCGATCGGCACGGCGACGGAATTCCACGAGGCCGAAGCGCGCCGCGCCGGGCCGGGACCGCACGGCCCCATCCAGTCTGCCGAGCACGTGGCGCGATGCATTCTCCGCTGCGTCAGGCGGCCTCGCCCCGAGGTGTATCCGTTCCGGCCGTCCTGGGTGCTCGCCATAGCGAGCGTCATCGCTCCGCGCCTGGCGGATCTGGGCCTGCGCCGCCTGCTTCGCTAGGCGGCGAGGTCGATCTTGACGCCGCGTCCGGCCTGCATCGCCCGCTCGATGCAGGCCTCGATGGGCAGCAGATCGGCAACGTCGCTTCGATTGAACAGAAGGCTCATCGTGTCCTCACGTTGCGAATGGTGTTGTAGAGCAGCAAGTCGTAGACGATCTTGAGCCCGCCGCCGAGGAAGAAGGGTGCCGCCAGCGAGAGACCCTGCATGATCCAGCCGGTGAGGGCCGGCGTGACCGACTGGGCCAGCGTGCGGCTCAGGTTGGTGACGGAGGCGGCGTGCTCGCGCTCGTGGTCCTCGACGGCCAGCATGAGGAACGCCTGGCGTGTCGGCACGTCCATCTGTGACAGGAGGTGCCGCGCGAGCAGGAAGGCAACGGCCATCCACGCCACCGGCGACAATGCCACGCAGATCAGGAGCACGTTGGAGATCAGGTGCGAGAAGACCATGGTGTTGACGAGGCCGAGCCGCGGCGCGACCCGGGCCGCCAGGATGAGCGAGAGACCCGAGAGGATCTGCACCCCGAAGAAGATCCAGCCCAGCTCGGCGAGCCCCATGTCGAAGCGCGTGTAGAACCAGTAGGTGATGAGGCTCTGGACGACGAAGCCGCCGGCGAAGGAGTCGAGCGCGAAGATGGCCGCGAGGCGGCGCACGAAAGGCCTCGAGGGCGCTCCGGCGGCCTGCCGCACGGCCGCGGACGCCGGCTTCGCCGGCGCCATGAGGCCGTAGGCCGCGAGCTGCAGGAGCCCGCTCAGGAGAAAGAGCGCGAAGAGGAGCCGGGGCGAGGCTCCCGCGCGCGCGACGGCGGCGGCGCCCAGGCCCGCGGCGGCGTAGCCGGTCAGGTTGTACAGTGACAGCGTCATCGTCAGCCGCTCGCGCGGCGTGGCGCGCGTGACAATGACCTGCTCGAGGGCGAGGAAGGGGCCGGTCTCGCCCGTGCCCACGGCGAGATTGCCGATCATGGCCGCGAGCACCACGAGCCACGGGTGGTGCGTCGAGAGGAAGAGCGCGGCGGAGGCGATGATGAGCGCCGACTGGGCCATCAAGGCGACGCGCGGGCTCCAGCGCTCCGCCGGCCAGCGGATGGCGAAGGTCATGGCGGTGCTGGCGAGCAGGGTCAGGGTGACGGCCACGCCGAGCTCGGTCGCGTCCAGCCCCAGCTGGGTCAGGTAGACGGGCAGCAGGACGCCCAGGAAGCCGTAGCAGAAGGTGCGGGCCGTTTTCGCGAGAAGGACGAGCCGGGCGTCACGCCCCACGCGCGAGCCCGCTCTTGCAGTAGGCGTACAGCGCGTCGTAGACCGGGAATTGGCGCTCCATGTTCTCGAAATC
>JBKPBU010000103.1:0-4555 GCA_046727015.1 Candidatus Methylomirabilota bacterium
GAGAACAGCTTCAGCTCGTAGCTCATCTCCATCTCTCGCTCTCTCTCCGTGCTGTCCCCTCGCATGATGGCTGGGGCGGGAGGGATCGAACCTCCGTTGCGGGGTCCAAAGCCCCGAGTCCTACCTCTAGACGACGCCCCAAGTTTCGCGCTTCGTCTCGCCGAACTTCGCGATCACACTGCGCGGATGCAAGGGCCGCTGTTCGTCCTCACGGCCCAGGCCGCCCAGCCCGCGCGGCTCACTCGCCGCTGGATCTGCCGCGCCTGGTCCAGCGATCGCGCCACGCCGAATACCGTCGGCCCGCTCCCCGACATCGCCGCGCCCAGCGCGCCCGCGGCCAGCAGCGCGGCCTTCATCCGCCCGATCACCGGCATGGCCGGCTCGACCCAGCGCTCGAGGTGATTCGTCAGGGCCGCGGCGACCTTGGTCGCGCTCCGGGTCCTGAGCGCTTCCAGCACCCGCTTGGTGCCCTCGGGCTCCGCGCGCCACCCCGCGGGCACCCGGCCGTACACGGCCTGCGTGGACAGCGGCACGCCGGGATTGACGAGCACCATCGCGTAGCCTCCGGCCGTCGGCAGCGCCTTCAGCACTTCGCCACGCCCCGTTCCCAGCGCCCGTCCCGCCCCGAGGAAGAACGGCACGTCCATCCCGAGCCCGGTCGCGAGCGCGATCAGCCGCTCCCGACGCCAGCGCAGACCCCAGAGGCGGTTGAGCCCCCAGAGCGTGGCTGCCGCGTCACTCGAGCCGCCGCCCAACCCTGCCGCCACCGGGATGCGCTTGTCGAGCACGATCCGCGCTCCAGTCTCGACGCCCGCCGTCTCCCGCAGGAGCCGCGCCGCCCGAACCACCAGGTTGCCGTCGTCGGTGGGAAGGGCGGGATCGCTCGTCTCGAGCGTGATCGCTTCGGCCGTCTCCACTGTCAAGCGGTCAAAGAGATCCACCGCCTGCAGCACGGTGGACAGCTCATGGTAACCATCGGGACGCCTGCCCAGAACCTCGAGAGCCAGGTTGACCTTGGCCGAGGTCCGCAGCACCATGCGTCGGGCCCTTCCCGGCCGTTTCAACAAAGCGGTAAAGCCTACCACGCCGCCTCGCGGACGGTCAACGGAAGTCTTGGATTCTCACACCTTGCGGGACAGTCAGCTTGAGCAGCTCGGGGTCGAAACTGGTGTCCCGCTGCGGGTCGCGGTAGCGCACCGTCACCTCGAGCTTGTCGTCGAGCGTGGCGAGTCGTACACCGTCGGCAGTGAAGACGGCGCGCGCCGGCTGCGAGCCGCCTGTCCACTCGATCTGCCGCGCGTTGCCGGACGGCGTGTCGAACCAGATGCGCTGGCGGCCGTCGGCGGTCTCGAAGGCCACCGACGGACCCATGTCATCGGGCGGCAGCATCTGGCCCGAGAGCGGGTCGCGCGCGGGCAGGGCGTAGCCGGCCAGGAGACTGACCAGCTCCTCGGCGCCGAGGGCGAGGCCAAGCCAGCGGCGCGTGGCATCCGGCGAGGAGCGCGCGATGAAGGCGCGCTCGTTCGGCACCTCCCAGAGCGTCACGGCGTCGGCGTCGGAGGCCACGACGAGGAGGGGCGTGCCGAAGGGCGCCAGCGCCTCGAAGCGGAGGGAGGCCGGCGCGCGGAGAAGGAGCACGCCCGAGAGGCGATCGATGCGGGTGCCGCGCCGGATCCTGATCTCCGCCAGGGAGCGGAGGTCGTGGAAGTCGCGCCAGCGCGCCTCGAGCGTGGCGCGCGCGGCCAGGACATCGGGCGGGAGCGGCTGGCGTGGAGGAAGCGAAGCGCAACCGCCTGATACGGCGATGACCGACAGGGCGAGCGCGCCCAGCCGCAGGCGGGTGGATCTACTTCTGCTCGGCCTTGGGACGGTCTCCACCCTTGGACCGACGGACCTTGTCGCGCGCCTCGTCGAGCTTCTTCTTGATCGGTTCGGCGACGGTGCTCTCGACCTCTCCCTTGAGCGCGCGCTCCCAGACGACGATGGCATCGTCGGTGCGACCGGTCTTGATGTACGCGTCGGCCAGGTGGTCGAGGATGACCGGGTCTTCCTTGGCGAGAGACACGGCGCGCTGCAGCTCCTTGAGCGCCTCGGGGTAGCGGCCCTGCTGGTAGTAGGCCCAGCCCAGGCTGTCGATGAAGTAGCCGTTCTCGGGGTCGAGGTCGAGCGCGCGCTTGATGAGCTGCACGGCCTCGGTCAGGTTCTGGCCGCGCTCCACGTACATGTAGCCGATGTAGTTGTAGGACTCGGCGTGCTTGGGGTCGAGCACGAGCACGCGGCGGAACGCTGTCACCGCATCGTCGAAGCGCCCCTGCTTCTCGTACACCACGCCCGTCTGGAAGACGAGGTCCTTGTTGTTGCCGTCGAGGCTGAGCCCTTCCTGGAGCGCGGCCAGCGCGCGGTCGTACTGCTGGGCCCGGAAGTAGGCGGAGCCAAGGTAGACGAAGAGCTCGGCCCGCTTGGGCTCGATGTTGACGGCTTCCTGCAGGACGCGAATGGCCTCGTCGTGGCGCTTGGCCCGGCCGTGGAGGAACGCGAGCTGGACGCGGGCGTCGACCGAGCGCGGGTCGGCGACCAGGATCTTCTCGAGCTCGACGAGGGCCTCGGCGTCCTTGCCGGAATCCATGAGCGCGGTGGCGAGGAAATAGCGAGCCCGGACGTTGCTGGGCTCGATCGCGACCGCGTTGCTGAAGGCCGACACCGCGCGGTCCCACTGCTTCTGCTCGTAATAGATCGCGCCGAGCTTGATCCAGATGCGCGGGTCGCGCGGCGCGGATTCCGCCAGCGCCTCGACTTCCTGTTGCGCCTCCTTGAAGCGGCCGAGCCGGACCAGCACGTCGCCCAGCCGCTCGATGAAGGCGATATTGTCCGGGTTGGCCTGCAGCGCCTGCCGGTAGACCTTGAGGGCTTCCTCCGGCTGCTGACGCGTCTCGTACACGAAGCCGAGCGCCATCCACGCCGCGTCCATGTCGGGGTCGATCTCGACCGCGCGCTTGAGGCGCGTGATCGCCTCGTCCCACTGCTCGCTCTCCATGGCCACCCGCCCGAGCAGGTGCTGGGCCTGGGCCGAGCCGGGCTGGACCGCGACCAGACGCAGCAGCACCGCACGCGCCTTGTCGAACTGGCGCAGCTCGATGTGTTGCTGGGCGAGGGCGATATAGGCGTCGGAGGAGCCGGGCGCCAGCTGGATGGCCTTCTCGAGCTCGCCCTCGGCGTCGGCGAAACGGCGCTGGCGCCTGAAGATGTCGGCGAGGGTCAAGTGGGGCGACGCGTTGCCGGGCTCGAGCGCGAGCGCCTTGTGCGCCGCCTCGACGGCCTTGCCCGGCTCGTTGGCGCGCGCCAGCCACTGGGAGAGCTGGACCCACAGGGCCGCCGTGTCAGGATCGCGGTCGATGGCTTCGCGGAGCGAGGCGATGGCGTCCTGCACGCGGCCGGAGCGGGCGTTCATCTGGGCGACGGAGTAGAAGTAGTATGCGGCGGCGCGCGAGTCGCGGATCCGCGGGGACGGCGAGTCGGCCGCCGCGTTGGGGCCATCGGCCGAGCCCGACGTCCCCGACGGCGCCATGGGCGCGCAGCCGGAGAGAACGAGCGCGGCCGAGAGGGCGAACCAGAATCGGGTCATGACTGCTCCGAAGCGGCGGGAGCACGACGCCCGCCGCGCGCCAGCAGGTCCTTGGTCAGAATTCGTTTCAGTGACGAAGCGAGTGCGGGGTCGGGCAGCCGCGCGGCCGCGGCGTCCACGAGGCGAGCTTCCTCGGCGCTCAATCGGCGCGGCGCCGCGGTTCCCTCGCGCGGCCGGAAAACGGTGACGTCGGCGTCACCAGGTCCGCTGCCGAGCGCGAACCGCACGCCGGTCACGGCCGAGCCGTGGCGCTTTTGCAGCGCGGCCACGATGGCGGAGGAGCGAAGCGTCAGCTCCTGGAGCCACGGGGAATTGTCAACGCTGACCTCGAGCGTGCCCTGCCGGAGCGCCCCGGGACGGGTGCGCCGGGCTGCCTCTGGCCCCACCGTCTCCGTCCACTCCCGGCGTACCGCCTGCTCGAGCATCCGCTCTGCCAAAGCTGGGACCGCCGCGGTCAGCAGATTGCCGACCCTCACCGGACTACGGCCGCCGCGGGTACCCATCGTGCGGTCCATCATACTTGACGCGGCCCTCCGCTGCCACACTGATACGAGCGCGGTGTGGAGGGCGCCAAATTGACTCCCCCCGGAGCGGCCCTTATCATGGGCTGCCATGCCCCGACCCCAGCGCGGTCATATCTTGTCTCTCACCATCGACGACCTCGCATTCGGCGGAGAGGGCGTGGGGCGGGCGGACGGCTACGTGGTCTTCGTCCGGGGCGGCGTGCCCGGCGACCGCCTCCGCGTCCGCCTCGACCAAGCCCGCTCCCGCTTCGGTCGCGGCAGGATCGAAGCCATCGAGACCCCGTCGCCGCACCGCATCGAGGCCCCGTGCCCGTATTTTGGGCGCTGTGGCGGTTGCCGGCTGCAGCACGTCGACTACCAGGCGCAGCTGTCGTTCAAGGCCAAGCAGGTCGCCGACGCGCTCGAGCGG
>JBKPBU010000104.1:0-6001 GCA_046727015.1 Candidatus Methylomirabilota bacterium
GATTGTCGAACGGCGGGCGCTTGTGGTTGACGATGACATTGTCGCTCCCGTTCTGGCCGACTTCCGTGATCACCAGCGACGGCGCGCTCTGCTTCACGGACTCCGCCATGGTCTTGGTCATCTCCAGCGGGACGAAGGCGTCGACGCGGCCCGTCTGGAGCGCGGCCAGCCGCGTGCCGCGCTCGCCGATGATCGTGTAGCGGATCCCGTCGAGGTAGGGGCGGCCCGGCACGAAGTACTCGGGGTTGCGCTCCAGCTCCACCAGCTGACCGCGGGCGTACTGCTTGAACCGGAACGGGCCCGTGCCCACGCAGCGCTGGCGCAGCTCGCCCAGGGGCACGTGCGCGGGGTACACCGGCGAATAGCCCGAGGCCAGCATGAGGAGCAGCGAGGGCTGGGGCCGCTTGAGGTGGAAGACGACGGTGTGGGGCTCGGGCGCCTCGATGTTCTCGACGTTGGCGTACCAGTCTTTTCGTGGACTGAGCCGTAGTTTCGCCGGCGTGTCCGGGGCCTCGCGGACGACGTCGAAGGTGTACTTGACGTCGCGGGCGGTGAAGGGATGGCCGTCGTGCCAGCGCACGTTCTTCTTGAGGAAGAAGACGAGGTTGCGGTAGTTGTCCTGCCACGACCAGCGCTCGGCCAGCTCGGGGATGACCGTCTCGACGCTCTCCAGCGACTTGAGAGGGTTGAAGAGGACGAGATTCGAGTAGCACGGGGACATCGGCCAGACGTTGGACACCGTGGCCGATTCGTGGATGAGGAGCCCGGGCGGGTCTTCGATGAGCACGGAGTTGAGGATGCCGCCGCGCTTGGGTGTCTGGCCCTCGACGAGGGCAGTGGCGGCGAGTATTCCAAGGCCACTGACGAGGCCGAGGCAGCACAGGAGCATCGCGTGTTTTCTCATGGTGTCTCCACATACAGGGGCTGCGACGGCCCTGTCAAGGTGCTACTCTTGCCGGCACCAGTGGTGCACCGCATACCGCAAGGGAGCCGACCGTGACTGAACAGAGCCTGGAAGAAAGAGCCATCAACACCATTCGTTTCCTCTCGGTTGACGCCGTGCAGAAGGCGAACTCCGGCCATCCCGGCCTGCCCATGGGCGCGGCCGCGCCGGCCTACGTGCTGTGGACCCGATTCCTGCACCACAACCCATCGGATCCGTCCTGGCCCGACCGTGACCGCTTCGTCCTCTCCGCGGGCCACGGCTCCATGCTTCTCTACTCGCTGCTGCATCTGACGGGTTACGACCTGTCGCTCGAGCAGATCAAGCAATTCCGCCAGTGGGGCAGTCTCACGCCGGGGCATCCCGAGAGCCATCTGACCAAGGGCGTCGAGGCGACCACGGGGCCGCTCGGCCAGGGCATGGGCAATGCGGTGGGCATGGCGATCGCCGAGGCGCACCTGGCCGCGCGCTTCAACCGGCCGGGGCACGAGATCATCAACCACCACACCTACGTCTTGGCAGGCGACGGCGACATGATGGAGGGCGTGCAGTCCGAGGCCGCTTCGCTGGCCGGCCACCTCAAGCTGGGCAAGCTTGTCGTGCTCTACGACAACAACAGCGTCTCGCTCGCGGGCTCGACCTCCATCTCTTTCAGCGAAGACGTGGGCGCGCGCTACGCGGCCTACGGCTGGCACGTCCAGTCGGTGGAGAACGGCAACGACCTGGGTGCGGTGGACAAGGCGCTCCGCGCCGCCCAGCAGGTGAGCGACAGACCCTCGTTCATCTCGGTGCGCACGATCATCGGCTACGGCGCGCCCCACAAGCAGGGCACCTTCCACGTCCACGGCAGCCCGCTCGGGCCCGAGGAGGTCAAGGCGGCCAAGGAGAACCTGGGCTGGCCGCTCGAGCCCGCGTTCCTCATTCCCGACGACGTGGCCGCGCACTTCCGTTCCGCGAGGGAACGCGGCACCCAGCAGCAGGATGAATGGCGCAAGCGTCTGGCCGCGTACCAGGTCGCGTTCCCCGATCTCGCCGCCGAGCTGACACGGCGGCTGGCCGGCGCGCTGCCCGACGGCTGGGACAAAGACCTGCCCGCGTTCAAGGCGGATCCCAAGGGACTCGCCACGCGCAAAGCCTCGGAGGGCGTCATGCAGGCCCTCGCAGCAAAGCTGCCCGAGCTGATGGGCGGCTCGGCCGACCTCGACCCTTCGACATTCACCTGGCTCAAGGGGCAGGGCGACTTCGCCCCCCCGTCGCAGCCGCAAGAAGGCGTGCAGGGAGCGGTGGGAGGGGAGTGGAGCTACGCGGGGCGCAACGTGCATTTCGGCGTGCGTGAGCACGCGATGGGCGCCGTCGTGAACGGCCTGTCCTACCACGGCGGCTTCATTCCCTACGGCTCGACGTTCCTGGTTTTCTCCGACTACATGCGGCCGGCGGTACGTCTCTCGGCGCTCGCGCGACTCGGCTCCGTCTGGGTCTACACGCATGACAGCATTGGCGTGGGCGAGGACGGTCCTACGCACCAGCCGGTGGAGCACTACGCGGCGCTCCGGGCCATCCCCGACCTGGTGTTCATCCGTCCCGGCGACGCGAGCGAGACGGCCTGGGCGTGGAAGGTGGCGATTCGCGATCGCCACCGGCCGACCGCCCTCTCGCTGACCCGCCAGAACGTGCCGACGCTCGATCGCACTGTCTACGCCTCTGCCGAGGGAGTGACGCGCGGCGCGTACGTCCTGAACGCGCAGGCGGCCGCGGCCAAGCCCGACATCATCCTCATCGCGACGGGATCGGAAGTGCAGTTGATCGTCGCCGCCGAGCCCATACTGAAAGCCAAAGGCATCACCGCGCGGCTCGTGTCCATGCCTTCCTGGGAGCTTTTCGAGGAGCAAAGCGTCGACTACCGGGAGAGCGTGCTGCCCAAATCGGTGACGGCGCGCCTCGCCGTCGAGATGGGCGTGTCGCTCGGCTGGGAGCGGTGGACGGGCACGGACGGCGCCACCCTCACGCTGAACCGCTACGGCGCCTCGGCGCCGGGCGAGGTCGTCATCAAGGAGCTCGGTTTCACCACGGAGCGCGTCGTCGGCGCCGCCGAGACGCTGCTCGAGCGAACGCGCAGCCGCAGCAGGAGCTGACGGAAGCTACGCCACCACACCAAACGGGGGGTCGCACTCATGCCAGGCGCAAAGGGAAAGTACAAAGTCGTCGTGCAGCAGCCGTCGGGCGGTATCACCTTCGACCTGGCCGAGGGCGCGTATGCCATCGAGCGCGAGGCGCTGGACCCCATCGGCGCCGAGATCGTGGAAGTGCCGGCCAAGACGGAAGAAGAGTTCATCGCCGCGGCGAAGGACGCCGACGCGGTGATCGCCCGGAACCGCCGCATCACGGCCGCCATCATCAAGGGCCTGAAGAACTGCAAGGTCATCGGCCTCGGCAGCGTGGGCGCCGACACGGTGGACGTGGACGCCGCCACGGAGGCGGGCATCGTCGTCACCAACGTCCCCGACGTGTTCATCGACGAGGTCGCCGACCACACGATGGCCATGTTCCTGGCTGCGCACAGGCGCCTGCGCCTCATGCACCAGCTGACGGTGGACGCCAAGTGGACGGAGGGGCGGCCGTACTTCAAGGACATCCCGCGCCTCTACGGCCAGACCATCGGCCTCATCTCCTTCGGCAACGTCGCCAAGGCCGTCGCCCGCCGCTGCCACGCCTTCGGCCTTCACGTGCTCGCGTACGATCCGTTCCTGGCCGAGCTGGAGATGACCGCCGTCGGCGTGGAGCCGGTCACGAGCCTCATCGAGCTGTGCCAGCGCGCGGACTTCCTGTCCATGCACGCGCCGCTGAACAGCGAGACGCACCACATGATGAGCGAGAAACAGTTCAAGGCGATGAAGAAGACCGCCATCTTCATCAATAACGGGCGCGGGCCGACGGTGGACGAAAAGGCGCTGATCGAAGCGCTCCGCCACAAGGACATCGCGGGCGCGGCCCTCGACGTCTTCGAGCAGGAACCCGTGGACCCGCTCAATGCGCTGCTCCACATGGACAACGTCATCGTGACGCCGCACATCGCCTCGGCGACGGCGCGCATGGCGCCCGAGACGCGGCGCCGCCTCGGCCGCGAGATCGCCACCGTGCTCCAAGGCAAGTGGCCCCGCTCGGCTGTCAACCCGGGCGTGCTCGCGCGGACGAGCCTGATCCGCTGGCAGCCCTATCCAATGGGCAGAGGGCCTAACCGCTAGGGGGAAGATCGAGCTCCACGGCGGGCGGATCTGGGTGAAGAGTCAAGTCGGCGTCGGCTCGACCTTCGCCTTCACGTTGCCGCTGGGCGAGACAGACCCGGTCGGCTAAGGGCGCGTGTCGGCGAGCTTCGCCCATACGGCGCGGACGCGCTCCATTGCGGGGCCGGGGAGCGGCCCCTTGGCCACGGCGGCCGCGGCGAAGTCGAGCTGCGCCAGATCCGACGTGCCGATCAGCACGGTGGACATCGCGTCCGTCGTGATGGCAAAGCGGAAGGCGGCCTCGAGCACGCTGGCGGCATAGCCCTCGGCCACCAGCGGCTCGAATGCCCGCGCGCGCGCCGCATCGGTGGCGTAGTCCGGACCCGACGCGATCGGGTCCACCGCGGGGATGGCGATGGGATGCCGCGCGACCTGGCCGCTCAGCGCGCCGGCGGCCAGCACTCGGATGCCGATGGTGCCCACGCCGTGCTCGCCCGCCAGCCGCGCGAGCCCGTCGAAGTCCTGCGCGGGAAAGCCCATAGGCACCTCGTGCCCCGCCGCCGGGCTCAAGAGATTGAAACAGACCTGCGCCGTGTCGATGGCGCCGCTGGCCAGCACGCGGTGGAGCGCCCCGGTCTCGCCGAGCGCCGTCACCCCGAAGAAGCGGATCTTGCCCTGCTCCTGGAGCTTCGTGAGCGCGGGCACGACTTGGTCCAGCACGTCGGAGACCCCGATGCGGCGCTCGCTCCTCACGCGCGCGATCGGATTGTGCAGGTGGAAGAGGTCGAGCCGGCCCCGGCCGAGCAGCGCAAGGCTGTTCTCGACCGAGCGCGCGAGCGCGCCCGGCACATCCGCCAGGTCGGCCGTGCTCAGCCGGCACTTGGTGCCCACGATTACCGGCGGCCGCAGCGCGCGCAGGACCACGCCCAGGTTCTTCTCCGACTCCCCGCTGCCGTAGGACGGCGCGGTGTCGAGGTAGTTGATGCCGAGTTCTACCGCCCGCGCGATCGCCCGCTCCCGCTCGGCCGGCGCGCCCCGCACCATCAACCCGCCGACATCCCCACACCCAAAAGCCAGCGCGGAAACCTTGAGCCCCGTCCTGCCCAGCGTCCGGTATTCCATTGGATTGGCCATGGCCGCTACCCTACACCAACTCCCGCGCCCCTTGGGCGCGTCACGTGAAGGCGCCATGCTCCCCGCCGTGACCGCGTTTAGCCAACGGTGCGCGGCTCACATGAGCAGGCGAACCAGCTCTTCGGGCTGGCTCAGCATCGGATAGTGCCCGGTGTCCATCTCCGTGTAGGAGGCCTTCAGGCGCTCGGCCGTGCGGCGCTGGTGCGACTCGGGAGGGTTGCGCGCCTGCTTGCAGCGGATGACCGCCGCCGTCCACGGGCGGCCCCAGAAGTTCGTTGGTTCCATGGGCGCTTCGAGCGCGGCGATCGGATGGGGCGTGTAGCGCTCGAGGGTCCACGCGCGCGTGGCGGGCTCGAGCGAGGCGAACATGCGCCCCTCCGCGTCCTGACGCGACGGGACGGTGGACATCTCGGTCACCTCGTTGGCGGCGGGGCGGTTCACGATGTCCGCAACGCGCTCGCCGGGCAGGAGGGCCAGCGCGTCCACGAAGACGAGGCGCGCGATCCGGTCGCCGGCCAGCTCCGCCGCCTTGCAGAGGACCATGCCGCCCGAGCTCGTGCCGACGAGGACGACGTCGCGGAGATCTTCGTAGAAGAGTAGCTGGGCGACCTCGCTGGCGTGCGTGGCCACGGTGATGCCTGGGCGAAGCTGATCGCGCCGCTCGGCGCAACCTTCGAGCGTGGGCGCGTAGACGAGATGCCCG
>JBKPBU010000105.1:0-4065 GCA_046727015.1 Candidatus Methylomirabilota bacterium
ACGCCCTGGGTGGTGCCGTGGATGCACACGCAGCTCGGCTCCTCGGGCTCGGCGGCGCTCGGCACGGCCGCGGGGCTCAAAGCGCTCATGAAGAAGGGCAAGATGAAGTCCGAGCCCATCAACGTCATCGCGTTCTGCGGCGACGGCGGCGGAGCTGACATGGGCCTGGGCGCGATCTCGGCGACCCTGACCCACCGGGAGTACAACTCGCTCATCCTGATGTACGACAACGAGTCGTACGCCAACACCGACATCCAACTCTCGGGCTCGACGCCGTACGGCGCCAACACCACGTTCAGCCCTCCGGGCTCGGTCAAGCGCCTGATCCACACCCGCTGGAAGAAGAACATGGCAGGCATGCTGGCGGCCGGCCATCCCGAGTGCCGGTACGTCGCGACGGTGGACGCCTCCTACGCCGTCGAGATGATGAACAAGGTCAGGAAGGCGCTGTCGATCGGCGGCCCGACCTTCATCCATTCCCTCGATCCGTGCCCGAAGGGCTGGGACTACGACCCCATGCTCAGCCACGAGCTGGGCGAGCTGGCCGTCGAAACCGGCATCTTCCCGCTCTACGAAGTCGAGGACGGCGTGGTGCGCCACTACGGCAAGACCAAGGCCATCGTGGAAGGGCGCCCGCGCAAGCCGGTGCGCGAGTACCTCCTCAAGCAGGGCCGCTTCGCCCACTTCCTCGAGGAGGACATCGAGTACTTCCAGGCCAAGGTGGACGAGATGTGGAACAAGTGGGAGATCCCGGGCGTTATCCCGTTCTGGAAGGAAGGCCGCCCGCGGTAGCAGGTCGTCTCGGACGGGGGCGGGCGGCGTTCGCGGGCCGCCCGGCCCCGCACGCATCACAGCGGGAAGTGAAGCTCCGTCGTTACCGTGTTGACACACGCTTGCACCCAGGTCAGGTGGCTCGTTCGGCCTCGCGACGGCCCGCTCCGCAAGGAGGGTAGGACATGATACGTCAACGGCGACGGACTCTGGGTCTCCTCCTCGCTGCTGTCCTTACCGCCGGCGCGCCCGGCGCCGCACAGGCGGCCTGGGAGCCCACCAAGCCCATCGAGTTCGTCGTCCCGGCGGGCACCGGCGGCGGCGCGGACCAGATGGCGCGGTTGATCTCGGGACTGGCGGAAAAGCACAAGCTCTCGCCCAAGCCGCTCATCGTCGTCAACAAGTCGGGTGGGGCGGGGGCCGAAGGTTTTCTCCACGTCAAAGGGAAAAAGGGCGACGCCCACACCATCGTGATCACCCTGTCGAACATCTTCACGACGCCGCTCCACACGGGCATCCCCTTCTCCTGGAAGGAATTGACCCCCGTCGCCCGCATGGCGCTCGACGAGTTCATCCTCTGGGTCAACGCCGAGACGCCGTACAAGACGGCCCGCGAGTACCTGGCCGCCGTCAAGGAGAAGGGCGGCACGATGAAGATGGGCGGCACCGGCTCAGCCCAGGAAGACCAGATCATCACGATCCAGATCGAGCAGGCGCTCCACGTGAAGTTCATCTACGTGCCGTTCAAGGGCGGCGGGGAGGTCTGCGTCAACCTCGTCGGCAAGCACGTGGACTCCACGGTCAACAACCCGATCGAGTGCGTCAGCCACTGGAAGGCCGGCCGCGTCCGGCCGTTGGCGGTCTTCGACTCGGCCCGCATCCCGGTGACGGAGTGGAAGGACATCCCCACCGTCAAGGAGGCCCTCGGCGCCGACATCACGTACCTCATGCTGCGCGGGATCTTCGGCCCGCCGGACATGCCGAAAGAGGCCGTCGCCTGGTACCAGGGCATGTTGAAGAAGGTCATGGACACCCCCGAGTTCAAGGCGTACATGACCGAAGGGGCGCTCAAGCCCGCCTGGCTGACCGACCCCGAGCTCTCCGCGTGGATGGAGAAAGAGGACAAGGTTCACAAGGAGCTCATGGACAAGGGCGGCCTCCTGAAGAAGTAGATCCGGCATGCGCGCGGCGGATCTTACGACGGCATTCGTGCTGATCGCGGGCGGCGTGCTCGTGATCTGGGATTCGCTCCGCATCGGTATCGGCTGGGGTACCGACGGTCCCAAGAGCGGCTTTTTTCCGTTCTGGCTCGGCGTCATCATGGTCGGGGCCTGCCTGGTGATCGCCGCGAAGGCATTCCGCAGCGCCGCCCGCACGCCCTTCATCCGGCCGGGAGCCATCGAGCCGGTTCTCAAGGTGCTGCTGCCGGCCACGGCCTTCGTCCTCGCCACGCCCTGGCTCGGCCTCTACGTCGCCACAACGCTGTACACGGCCGCCTACATGCGCTGGATCGGGCGGCACTCTTGGCTGTCCGTGATCGTGGTGAGCGTGACTGTATCGGCGGTGACCTTCTACGTCTTCGAGATCTGGTTCCTCGTGCCCATGCCGAAGGGCCCGCTGGAAACGTACCTCGGCTACTGACCCATGGGTTTCGAGAACCTCCTCCTCGGCTTCCAGATCGCGCTTCAACCGCACAACCTCCTTCTCGCCGTCATCGGCATCGCGCTCGGCACCATCATCGGCGTGCTGCCGGGCCTGGGCGGCGCCAACGGGGTCGCCATCCTGCTGCCGCTGACCTTCTCCATGCCGCCGACCTCGGCCATCATCCTGCTCACGAGCCTCTACTGGGGCGCGCTCTTCGGGGGCGCCATCACGTCCATCCTGTTCAACATCCCGGGCGAGCCCTGGTCGGTGGCCACCACGTTCGACGGCTTTCCCATGGCCCGCAACGGACAAGGCGGGCAGGCGCTGACGGCGGCCTTCACGTCGTCTTTCGTGGGAGCGCTGTTCGCCGTGGTCCTGATCACGCTCTTCGCGCCCCTCCTGGCGGAGGTGGCGCTCAAGTTTGGCCCGCCCGAGTTCTTCGCCATCCAGCTCCTGACCTTCTCGTCCTTCGTGGGGCTCGGCGGCGGCAGCGCGCTCAAATCGCTCGTGTCGATCCTGATCGGCTTCATCCTGGCCGCGGTCGGGCTCGACATCGTGACCGGCACGCTGCGGATGACCTTCGGCTTCACGGACCTCATGAAAGGATTCGACTTCATCGTGGCCGTGATCGGCCTCTTCGGCATCGGAGAGATCCTGCTGACCATGGAAGAGGGCCTGTCCTTCAGGGGTGCCTCGGCGAAGATCAAGCCTCGCGTGGTCTGGGAGACGTGGCGCACCCTGCCACGGTACTGGCGGACCTTCCTGCGCAGCTGCTTCATCGGATTCTGGATGGGCTTCAAGCCCGGCGGGGCGACGCCCGCCTCGTTCATGAGCTACTCCTTCGCCAAGCGCTTCTCGAAGCACCCGGAGACCTTCGGCCAGGGTGATATCGAAGGGGTGGTGGCGCCCGAGACCGCCGCGCACGCGGCCGGCGGCGCCTCGCTTCTGCCCATGATCACGCTCGGCATCCCGGGTTCGCCGACCGCGGCCGTCATGCTCGGCGGGCTCATCATTTGGGGGCTCCAGCCGGGGCCGATGCTCTTCAAGGAGAAGCCCGAGTTCGTCTGGGGACTCATTGCCAGCATGTACACAGGCAACGTCATCGGCGTCATCATGGTGCTGGCCTTCGTCCCGCTCTTCGCCGCCATCCTGCGCGTGCCCTTCGCGATCCTCACGCCGCTCATCGTCTCCGTGTGCGCCGTCGGGGCTTACTCGGTCAACGGCCGCATGATCGACATCTGGTACATGCTCATCTTCGGCGTGATCGGCTATGTCTTCAAGAAGCTCGACTATCCACTGGCTCCGCTCGTGCTCGCCCTCGTCCTCGGCGACCTCGCGGAGAACGCCTTGCGCCAGAGCCTCATCATGTCGCAGGGTTCGCTCTTGATCCTCCTCGAGCGACCCATCTCCGGGGCCATCACGATCGTGGCGCTCTTCTTCTTCGCGCTGCCCGCGATCACGCCCTGGTGGCGCCGCCTCCGGGGTCTTCCGGCGCCCGCCGTCTCTCCCCGGGAGACCTGAGAGCGGCTCTTCCGGCGTGATTTCTCTCGACCTCGGGCCGCAATTCTGGATCCGTCTCCTCGAGATCGGGTTCCTCAACCTCCTCCTCTCCGGCGACAACGCGGTCCTCATCGCGCTCGCGGTGCGCTC
>JBKPBU010000106.1:0-3302 GCA_046727015.1 Candidatus Methylomirabilota bacterium
GACGGGCACGATGGGGCAGCCCTCGAGAAAGCTGCCCCCGAGCAGCCGTCCGACATCATCCTTGACCAGCTCGACCCAGTCGGGCTCCGCGAGATCGGTCTTGGTCAGGGCCACCATGCCCGATGTGATGCGCAGCAGCTGGCAGATCGCGAGGTGCTCGCGCGTCTGCGGCATCACGCCCTCGTCGGCGGCGATGACGAGGAGCGCGAGGTCGATGCCGCCCACGCCCGCCAGCATGTTCTTGACGAAGCGCTCGTGGCCCGGCACGTCCACGATCTCGATGGTCAGGCCGCCCGGCTCCTCGAGGAAGGCGAAGCCCAGGTCGATCGTGATGCCGCGCGCCTTCTCCTCCGGCAGCCGGTCGGTATCGGTCCCGGTCAGCGCCTTGACGAGCGAGGTCTTGCCATGATCGATGTGGCCCGCGGTCCCCGCTACGACATGCTTGGATGTCATTTAGCTGCGGGGGCCTCGAATGGCCCCCGCACTCCCCCACTTTTGCGTCTCGGTTCGCCCTCACGGGCTCGCCGCACCAGCATTGTCCCGCTCGGCAGTGCCATGGCCTAGAGCGCGGCGAGGGCGGCCGCGAGGGCGGGAATGTCGGAGGGGAGGATGGTGCGGAAGTCCAGCAGGAGCCGGTCGTCGAGGACGCGGCCGAGAACGGTCGGTTGGCCGTTGCGGAGGCGTTCGTCGAGAACCTGGGCAGGGCGCTCGCGAGTGCCCAGCGCCACCGCGGCCGTCGGCAGCTCGACCGTAGGCAGCGCGCCGCCGCCCACCTGTGAGGTCGCGTCCACGAGGGTGACGCCGAGCCGCGCCTGGATCTCGGGCGAGAGGCGGCGGAGGAGCCCGCGCGCCCTGCGCCTGATCGCCGACTGCGCCTCGGTCAGCATCCGGAGCGTCGGGATGGTCTCGAGCGCGTCGCCCGCCTCGTACGCGTACAGCGTCGCCTCGAGAGCCGCCACGGTGAGCTTGTCGATCCTGAGCGCGCGGTTGAGCGGGTTCTGCGCGAGGCGGCCGATCAAGCTGGCCTTGCCGACGACGAGGCCCGCCTGCGGCCCGCCGAGCAGCTTGTCTCCGGAGAATGACACGAGGTCCACGCCCGAGGCCACGACCTCGGGCACGGTGGGCTCGTACGGAAACCCGAAGCGGCGGAGATCCACGAGGCACCCGGAGCCCAAGTCCTCCATCACCGGCACGCCCCGCTCGCGCCCGAGCTCGGCCAGCTCGCGCGAGGACACGGCGGCGGTGAAGCCGACGACGAGGTAGTTGGAGGTGTGGACCTTGAGCAGGAGCCCGGTCTCGGGTCCGATCGCCTGCGCGTAGTCCTTGAGATGGGTGCGGTTGGTCGTGCCGACCTCGCGCAGCACCGCGCCCGATCGGCGCATGATGTCGGGGATGCGGAACTCGCCGCCGATCTCGATCAGCTCTCCGCGCGAGACGATGACCTCCCTGCCCCGCGCGAGGCTCTCGAGCGCGAGCAGGACCGCCGAGGCGCAGTTGTTGACCACGAGCGAGGCCTCGGCTCCCGTGAGACGCTGGAGGAGCGCATCCACGTGAGCGTAGCGCGAGCCGCGCTCCTTGCGGCTCACGTCCATCTCGAGATTGGAGTACGCCCCCGCCACCGCCTGCAGCCGCTCGCGCGCCAGAGGGGAGAGCAGGGCGCGGCCGAGGTTGGTGTGTAGCACCACGCCGGTGGCGTTGACGACGCGCGCGAGGGAGAACACTCCGCGCTGGGAGAGGCGCGTCACCACGCGCTCGGCCAGTGCCTCGACCGCGGCCGCCGCGGAAGCGCCTTCGATCACGCGCCGGCGCTCGGCGGCGAGCACCTCGCGCGCGGCCTCGGTCAGGCGGCGGCGTGGAATGCCGGCGAGCGCGGCATGGCCCGCCACGCGGGTGACAAGCGCGTCTACCCCCGGCAGCGCGCGCAGGAGCGCCGGCGCCTTATCCGCCCGCGGCAAGCTCGCTCTCCACGCGCGCGCGCACCCGGGCGATGATCTCGCGCGCTTCGTGCCGGATCGCGTCGCCGCCCGCGACGCGGGCCTCCGTCTGCAGGAGCCGCCGCACGGTCTCCTCGGTCAGCCCCGCCCACAGCTCGTCAAGATCCCTGGCCGAGAAGCCCTGGCCGCGCAGTGCCTTCGTCCACTCGCGCGCCAGCTCCTGGACGAGCCGGTCGCGCTCGGTCGCGAGCCGTCGCGCGCGCTTCACCAGCTCGGGGAGCCTGGGCGCCATCCCCTTACTCCTTCACGATGCGCCGCACGGCGTCCACCAGATTCGGCTCCCAGCGGGTCGTCGACACACATTCGTAGTTGGGATTCGGGCGCAGCTTGCCCGGCTTGCCCAGGCGGAAGGTGCGCATCTTGCTGTTGATCTGGAGATCCGTGGTCTGGCCGTTCGGACGCGCGAAGACGGTGAACGAGACCATCGTTTCGCCCTCCAGCGGCTTGTCGCCCATGCTGCCGCAGTCGGCGTACACGCCGATGGGCGAAACGATGTCGTCCGAGGCGATGACGCCGGAATCCTTGGCGATGGCGCGCAGCGGAACATTGTCGAAGGCGAGCGCCCGGATGAGCGCGCCCCAGGTGACATCGTAGGGCGCCGCGATCTGATCGCGGTACGGTGGCGGCTGAAGCGGCGAGATGTAGGCCGCGCAGCCGCCCGCCAGCAGCGCGCCCAACGCCACCCCGGGGAGCCGCAAGCGCCCGCTGATCATGCGTCCATTCTACCGCGGGTGATGGTCGATCCCGCGGTAGGCCGTGATGAAGCGGCGCACCCGCCTCTCGTCGAAATCGTCGAAGGCGTCGATCCGTGTCCACGCCGTGAGCGCGAGCCGTGTCTTCATGCCGGGATAGGGGGCCAGGATGACTTGATGTTCGTAGCTCGAGACGATCGCCTTGAGCCTGGCCACGAGGTCAGGGCACCCGTCGGGACAGCTGTACTGGATCATGACGCCGCCGTCCTCGAGATTGTGCACCTGCAGCTGCCGCGGGATGGGCTCGGTGTGGATGCCCCAGGGCGCGATGTACGGCAGATGCGGGCCTGAGGTCGGCGGGTCGGAGTTGTAAGGCGGAATTGCCTCGTTGAGCGTCTGGACGTGCTGGTTGCCCTGGTCCGGCATCTTCACTCCCGGCTCCGCGACGGCGGCGCGGTAGATGAAGACTCCGGCAACTGCCGCCGCCACGATGCCGGCGGCGCCCGCCCACCGCCATACCCGTCGCCCGCCGCCGCGCTGTGCGGTGCCTGCTTTGGTGTCCGTGTCTCGCATGTCCATGATCGAGTGCCGAAGCGAGGGATGTGGCGGAAGCGTG
>JBKPBU010000107.1:0-3415 GCA_046727015.1 Candidatus Methylomirabilota bacterium
AGCGCGGAATCCGGCCATGCCGTTCGGACCGCGCGCTCGTTGTGGAAAGTCCTCACGAGCGCTGCGCTGCCGTGCGCCCACCAGCCGAGCCAGTGGTCGTGGCCGTGATGGGCGTGGACCACGTCCACGCCTTCGCGGCTCACGAGAGTCCTGAGCCTGCGCGCATTCCCCACGATGGCAGCCGGTCGCGATTTGACATCGAGATGAAGCCGCGCGACGGGCTCGACTCCGGCCTCGCGAGCCTTGGCCTCGAATCGGTCTCCGGGCGCCAGGCCGAGCAGCACGCGATGCCCCCGCGCCCGGAGCGCGAGGACCAATCGCAGCACGGGCTCTGCGCTCCCCGTCCACCAGCGGTTGGCCACGAGGTGGAGGACGGTGAGCCGATCTTTTCCTGTCATGGACGCACCGGTGGTGGCGTCGCCTTCGCTATGACCTCGTCGTACAGCGCCAGCAGCCGGGTCACCGACGCGCCATGGGAGAAGCGCTCCTCGACCAAGCGCCGCGCAGCCCGGGCGCGAGCCTCAGCGCCCGCACGATCGCCCAAGACCGATTCGATAGCTCGCGCCAGGGTGGCGGCGTCCTCCGGCGGGACGAGGATGCCCGTCTTGCCGTCCTCGACGACCTCCGGAATGCCGCCGATCGCGCTCGCCACCACGGGTACACCGGCCGCGAACGCCTGGAGAAGGGACTGCGGCACACCCTCGGTCCGCGTGGAGGCCAGGACGAAACAGTCCATGGCGCGCAAGAGGTCCGGCACGTCGGACCGGAAGCCCGTGAAGACGACGGCCTCGGCGAGACCGCGGTCCTTCGCGAGCCCCTCGACCCAGGGACGCCGGATCCCGTCTCCGACCAGCAGGAGCCGCGCCGCAGGGTGCCGGGCATGAATAGTCGCGAACGCGTCGAGGAGATGCGCGTGTCCCTTCGAGCCCCTGAACATGGCGACCGACCCGATCACGGGCCGCGACAGGGCCAGTCCCTCACGCACGGCGCGGCCCCCGTCGTGTCCCCGGTCGCGGGCGCCCGTGAACTCCGCGAGGTCTACGCCTGCCGGGATGGCGACCACGCGCCCGGGATCGACCCCGGCCTCGACCACGAGGTCACGGATGGCCTCACCGCTCGTGATCACCCTGTCCGCGAGCCAGCGGTACACGGGGTTCCAGCGCCGCCGTATGCGGATCGAGACATGGCGGGTCCGCACCACGGGCACGGCCGCCGCGCGCGCAGCCAAGCCGGCCACCCAGCCGTCCACGGAGCTATGGGTATGGACGATGCTCACCCCCTCCCGGCGGATCAGGCGCCTCAGCGCGTGGACGGCGCCGAGATCCCACGCCCCGCGCATGCGCACCCCCGCGACCTCCAGCCCGGCCGCGCGCGCTCGCTCGACGAAGCGTCCGTCGGGTTGACCCGCGAGGAGGACCCGCCAGCCTTGCTCGGCAGTCCAGCGAGCTTCATTGAGAGTCCGCACCTCCTGGCCCCCGAGGCCCGGAGAAGACTCGGTGTGAAGCACGGTTCTCATGCCGCCCGGGTCCCCGCCACCGCGCGGGCCACGGAGGACGGCGTAATGTCCCGCATGCACACGTGGTCGATCGGACAGCGCTCCAGAAAGCACGGCGCGCACGGCGCGCGCCCTTGAACGCTCAGAGCCGCGCGGCTCCTGGGAGCCGTGAGACGGGGATCCGTGGGCCCGAAGAGCGTGACCGTGGGCGTGCCCACCGCCGCCGCCAGGTGCGCGACACCCGTGTCGCTGCTGACCAGACATGCGAGCCGAGCGAGCAGCCGGGGGAGCAGGTCGAGCCGGTCACGACCGACGAGCGATGGAACGGCCCAACCAGCGCAATTCAAAACCGCGGCGGCCATCCCGGCTTCGGCGGGGCTGCCCAGGAGAACGGGGTGGAGCCCCTGTTCGCGCAGGCGCGATGCCACGTCGGCGAAAGCCGACGCCGGCCACAGCTTCGACGGGCCGAACGACGCACCCAAGTGGAGTCCCACCACGCTCGCCGGGCCGGAGACTCCATGCTCGTCGAGCAGGGCGGAGACGGAAGCGTCGGCCGCGGCGTCCTCGCGCAGGCGCCAGGCTGGATCGGTCGCGGGCGCCCCCATTCCCGCGGCCTCGAGGAGCCCCAGGTACTCGTCGACTTGGTGCAATCGCGGTGACGGCAGCGGTATCGCATGACTCAGGAGCATCCCTCTCATGTCGGTGTCATAGCCGAGCCTCATCCTGGCCCGCCATCGACAGGCCGCGAGTGCGGACTCGAAGGAATTGGGGAACAGTATCGCGGCATCCGCTCGCATGCCTCGCAGGGAGGCGTTGAGCCGACGGCGGTCCCCACGCTCGCGGGGATAGGCCAGAAGCGCGTCGGCGACGCCCTGTCCCGCAAGGAGCGATGCCCACCGGCCGACGGCTATGACGGAAACGCCGGGGCGCGCCGCTCGAAGGCCGTGCAAGGCGGGGAGCGCCATGACCGTGTCGCCGAGCCAGTTCGGAAGGCGCACCAGGACGACGCCGTCCTCGATGATCACGGCGCGCGCCGCCCGACTGCCACGCGTTTCAGCGTCTCGGCCAGCGCCTGGAGGAGAGCGCCACGGTCGGAGCCCATGTCGAGCCGCACCGACAGCACCCAGAATGGCAGGTCGCCCCGAGGGATTTCTCGGATCCGCATCCAGTCCTTCTCCGTGGTGAGGACGGCCTCGGCCCCTACCTCTCGGGCGCGCGCGGCCACACGGGCGAGATCTCCCGCCGCGTACCAGTAGTGGTCGGGGAACGCCGCGACCTCCGCCACCTCCGCCCCCAGGCCTTCGGCCGTCGCGACGAATCCCACCGGGGCCGCGAGTCCGGCGAGGGCGAGCACCCTTCGTCCGGTCAGCGTATACGCGGTTTCGGCATGGCCGCGATCGCCGCGCCGAAGCGACGTCGGGTGATACGCCCCGCTGAGCACGGTCGCGCGCGCTCCCTTTCGCCGGAGGACGTGGGCGATATCGCTCGTGACGGCAGCCGTCGCCGGATTCGTGACCACGACCACGCCGGCCCGCTTGAGAGCCGACAGCGGCTCGCGCAGTGAGCCCCTCGGAAAGAGCCGGCCGTTGCCCCAGGGCTCGCGTCCCGAGATCACGACGATCTCGAGGTCCTTGGCCAGGGTCCTGTGCTGGAAGCCGTCGTCGAGCACCAGCGCGCCCGCTCCGCAGCTTCCGAGGGCGACCGCCCCTGCCTCGTACCGGTTCTCCCCCACCACGACCGGCACGCCGGGGAGGCGCTCGGCCAGGAGCACCGGCTCGTCGCCGGCATCCCTGGCGCCGAGCAGGACACCGCCACCGTCCGCCACGATGCGAACGCCGCGCGAGCGCCGCCCATATCCCCGGCTGATGACGGCGGGCCGCGCTCCCATCTCGGCCAGCGCGAGCGCGACGACCTCGGTCA
>JBKPBU010000108.1:0-1554 GCA_046727015.1 Candidatus Methylomirabilota bacterium
CGGAGCTTGTCCTCGTATCCGGCGGCCGACTCCTGGAGCGTCTCCGTCTTCATGAAGTGCTTGACCGGCACGCGGCGGCCCTCGAAATCCTCCCGCCAGCGCGTGACGAGGGCGGGGATCTCCTCGCGCCGGCCCGTCAGCAGCAGCCGGAACATCTCTTCCAGCCACAGCCGCTGGAAGAGCTCGATGCCGCGTGAGCGAAGCCCCGATCCCTTGATCAGGAGCTTGCCCCGGGCGTCCAGCAGCACGTAGTTCTTCATCTTGTACGACAGCATCGCCTCGTAGCGGCCGTCGAGCTCGAGCTGGATTTCCGGCGGGAGCACTCGTTCGAGCTCCGCGAGGAGCTTCTCCTCGTCTGCGTCGTGCGGGGCCACGAAGTAGATCCCGTCGGTGTCCACTTCGATCACGACCGCGCCGAGCTCGCCGAGGCGGGCCACGAGCGCCTGGACGAGGTCCCGTCCTTGACCGGTGACCTGATTCGCGGCGTCAAAGTCGTTCCAGTGCCCTTGCGAGAAGGCCAGGTAGCCGTAGAACGAGTTGATGAGGATCTTGAACGTCTGCTGCAGCGCGGCCGCCAGCATGCGCTCGCCGGGCTCGGGCGCCTCGCGGGCCAGCCGCTTGGCCGCCACGCGGTACTCGCGGAGATCGCCGAGGAGCTTCAGGAAGACGCCCAGGGAATCGCGGGCGGGGGCGATCTTCCGCGCGAGCATGAGCGAGGGATAGAGCGAGGTGACGTCGACATGCAGGACGCGGCGGGCCACCCCGGTGAGCAGGACGGCCGTGTAGCCGCCGGCGACCGTCTTGCCCGAGGACGGCGTCGGAATCGCGCGCCCTCCGTGGAGGCACTCGCGCATGAGCAGCGCGTCGATCTTGGTCGCGTTGCCGCGGAGCACGACGGACTCGTAGGACATCGGCAGCGCCTGGGCCTGGACAAAATAGGGGGGCGAGAGGATGCCGGAGAGCGCCAGCGTCTCCGTGACGTCGTCGCGGGCATAGGCCATGAGCCGCGCGGGATCCTCCCGGAAGATGCGCGGGATTTCCTCCGGGGGCAGGTAGGTGCGCTGGGGTGCCGCGATGCCGAAGTGGCGCGCGACGTCCTTGAGGCCGTAGGACTCGAGGTCGCGCGCGCCCACGTCGTAGAGCTGGGCGAGGATCCAGGTGTCCACGATGTGCCGACCTTCGACGTGGTACCGGCGGTAGCCGATGGTTCTCTCGGCCACCTGCATCCTCGACGGCCGGCCGCGGAGGGAGGAGCCGTCGCGCCCCCAGCGGAGCGGGACCTTGAGCTTCCGCGCGCGCGCCTCCATGTATTCGAGGTCGAAGCGGAAGATGTTGTGGCCCTCGAGGACGTCGGGATCGCGCTCGACGATGATCCGACCGCATTCCCGGAGCAGGTCGGCTTCTCCCATCTCGGCCCCCGAGAGCACGGTCGTGAAACCCTCGGAATCGGCGATGGCGATGGCGATGATCCGATCGGCCTCGCGTGTGGCATTGGGGAATTCGAAGCCGGGCGCGGTGGTGACCTCGATGTCCACCGCCATCCGTCGGAGATCC
>JBKPBU010000109.1:0-3107 GCA_046727015.1 Candidatus Methylomirabilota bacterium
CTCGTCGCCCAGGTCCAGGTGAACGGTGGCGAGGCCATCATAGCAGGGAAACAGCAGCTGGGGCTCGTCGGCCGCCTCGGCGAGGGCGAGGGCTTCCTGGTAGTGCGCGATCGCGCGCGTCGGATCGCCGTGACACTGGTAGATCTGCCCGAGCACGATGAGCGGCACCGCGAGGTGGTCGAGCTGCCCGAGGCGCCGGTCGAGATCGATGGCGGCGTGCGCCGCGCCGATGCCCTGCTCGTCGCAGCGGTTGGTGAGCGCGCAGTAGGCCACTGCGAGATTCGCGTACAGCCGTGACTGGAAGCCGAGGTCGCCGATCTTCTTGGCCGTCTCGAGGCCGGCCGCACAGGTCTCGATCGCCCGAGCCGGATCGAGCGTGCTGTAGAGCACGCTCAGGTTGGCGAGCCCTCGACAGGCGGCCTGCAGCAGCCCGTTCTCCCGGGCAAGGGCCACGCTGCGCTCGATGTGCGCGACCGCCTCCTCGAGCCGACCGAGACGGGCCAAGGCGACGCCGAGCGTGTTGTGGCTCTGCGCGGCGGCGGTCGCCGCTTCCCCGCGCCCTTCCGCGTCGAGCGCGGGGTCGGCGGCGAGCCGCTCGGCGTGGAGCCGCGCCTGCTCCGCCCACTCGACGGCCCGCTGACTGTCGCCACTGCGGAATGCCAGCCGGCCCATCTCCTGGTAGAGGTGCGTTTGCTCGATGTGCTCGTGGTGGCCTCCGAGCAGGCCGAGCCCGGCCTCGAAGCACTGGAGCGCTTGTGCCCGCGCGCCGGCGTCCCAGTGGAGACCCCCCATCTTGCGAAGGATCCGTGCCTGCGACGGCGCGTCCCCCGCCGCGCGGTATCCGGCCTCGACGATCTCGTACTCACCGAGCGCGGCCGTCCGCCGTCCGGTCGGGCCGAGCAGGTCGGCCATCCGCTCCCGGGCCGCGAGCCGCTCCCTCTCGATCTGCGCGGCCCCGGCCGGCGCGTCGCAGTGCTCGAGCGCGTCGAGGACCCGCTGATAGTGCTGGATCGCGTCCGCGTTCGCATACATGCCGCGCGCCCAGTCGCCGGCCGCCATCAGGTAGCGCGCTCCCCGCCTCTTGTCGGCGCCGAGGGCCCAGTGGTGGCCGAGGGCTACGAGTCGTTCGAGACTCTCAGGGTCGCCCACGCCCTGCGCCTCGAGCGCCGTGCCCACGCGGGTGTGCAACTCGGTGCGACGAGCCACGAGGATGTTCTGGTACACGATCTCCTGGAGAAGCCCGTGCCGGAACCGGGGATCCGGCCCCAGCGTCACCAGATCGGCGCCGGCGAGCGCGTCGAGCGCCGCGTCCACCGCGGCGGGCTCGGCCGAGACCGCCTTCAGCAGCCGAACCTCGAAGCGGGGCCCAATCACCGCCGCTTCCTGGATGACCCGGCGCTCGTCGGCGTCGAGCTGGTCTAGGCGCGCGAGCAGGAGCCCGTGCAGGGTGGCAGGCACCTGCGCGGTCGCGGCCTCCGCGGTGCAGCGCCACGCCAGGCCATCGCGGACCAGCAGCCCGGCCGCGACGAGGGCGCGTACCACCTCCTCGAGGTAGAGCGGGTTGCCACCCGCCCGCTCCAGGATCAGGGCCCGCAGGCGCTCCGGGAAGAGGTGCGTAGAGTCACCGAACCATGCGGCCAGGAGGTCCTCGCTGCCGGACTGCGACAGCGGTGTGACCATGATCGCCGTATGCGGGACCTGGCTCGTGCCCAGCGCGTCAGGCTCGAGCGTGGGCCGATACATCAGGAGGACCAGGAGCGGGCGATCGGCGAGTCGGTCCGCGACCGCGCCCAGCAGCTCGATGGAGGCGGCGTCGGCCCAGTGCAGGTCCTCGACGACCAGCACCAGCGGACCGGCGGCGAGCCGCCGCTCCACCAGGGCGCGGGTCGCCAGGAAGATCTGACGCTTGAGCTGCTCGGGCTCCAGATGGCGCATGCGCGCGTCGGCGCGCTCGAGCCCCAGCACCTGGGCGAGCGCCGCCACCATCGCCGCGCGATCATCCGCGCCGACCCCGAGCGTCTCCAGGCCCGCCGCGAGCTTGCTCTGTGCGTCCTCGACGGAATCGCCGTGTTCCACCCCGTAGGCGTCGCGCAGAAGCGCGGCCACCGCCCCGTAGGTCTGCTCGCCAAGCGCCGAGCACGCCGCGCGCCGGATCGTGACGCCCTCGAGGCGCCCGGCCGCCTCGAGGCGCGCGAAGAACTCCCGCTGCAGCCGTGACTTTCCCGCCCCAGGCTCGCCGATGAGGCTCAGCACCTGGGCGCGCCCCGCCCGCATGTCGTCGAAGGCCGCGTCCATCCGGCGCATCTCGCGCTCGCGGCCCACGAGGGGCGCGACCAGCCCGAGGCCCTCGAGCCCGCGGGCCGAGCGCGGGGCCGCGAGCGGGCCCAGCAGGCGATGGACCCCCACCGGCTCGCTCTTGCCCTTGAGCGGAACCTCCTCGCGCGGGGCGAACGCGAAGGCATGATGGGTGAGCTGATACGTCGCATCGCCGATCAGGATCTCGCCCGCGGGCGCCGCGCTCTGCAGGCGAGAGGCGGTGTTGACGGTGTCGCCGGTCACCGCGTAGGCGGCGTCGGTGCTCGAGCCGATCCGGCCCGCCACGACCGGGCCGGTATTGACCCCGATGTGCAACGCGAGCGGCCGTCCCAGTCGCCGCTCCCAGCGGCGATTGAGCCCGCCAATCCGGTCGCGCATCAGGAGGGCCGCCCGAAGGCCGCGCTCGGGATCGTCCTCGTGTGCGCGCGGGGCGCCGAAGACCGCCATGACCGCGTCGCCCACGAACTTCTCGACGAAGCCCTCGTAGCGCTCGATCGATGCGGACATCTCGCGGAAGAGGTCGGCCTGGATCGCACGCACTTCCTCGGGGTCGAGCCCCTCGCTGAGCGCGGTGAATCCGACCAGGTCCGCGAAGAGCACGGTGACCGGGCGGCGGTCGCCGTCCGGCGCGGCTGTCGGCGAAGGTGGAGGCGGTGGCGCGGGAGCCGCGGGGAGCCGGGCTCCGCACTTGGGGCAGAACGCGAAATCGGTGGGCGCTTCGAAGCCGCAGCCGCTACATGTCATGTGGACGGGGCGACGTCGATCTCCTCGGGCAACGGGATGCCGCGGCG